>JAICEP010000063.1 GCA_025924095.1 Sorangium sp. | reverse complement strand
TGCGTGGCCTCGACGCGCGGGCAGTCACCGCGGCAAGCGGCGACCGCCAGCGGGACCAGCGGGGTGAGCACGCGGGATAGCCGCCGAGCCCACTCGTACGTGCCGCGTGCACCGGGGGGTCGATCTCGCTGCTGACTTGTGTGCATGGCCTCTCGGCGCCCCCGACCTCCCAACCTTCGGAAGTGCAAGATCCCAACCAGCGATTCTCCGCCGCTGTCCGGGCCGTTGGCGAGCCGCAGGGCGGGGTTCCGTCCCGCGGCGCGCCGCGATCACGTGCGGGCGAGCCGTGGCGCCGGACGGAAGTGCGCGGGGAACACCCGCTCGAGGAACTCGTTGCGCAGGAGCCCGTCGGGATCGACGAGCTCCTTCAGCCGGACGAACTCCGGGAGCGCGTGCGCGTACATCGCCTGGAGATGCTCCGCTGTCGCGTGGACGTTCTTCACCAGATAGACCCGCCCGCCGAGCCCGAGGGTGTGCGCGCTGAGCTCGGTGAGCCGCAGGCGGATACGGCACACGCTGTCTTCATCGCTGCCCGCGAACGCGACCGTGACCGCGAACCCGTCGGCCCCGTAGTTCGCCGACAGGAGAAACCGGTCGCCCTGGATGTGGAGCACATCGAGCAGCAGCGGCGGCGTTCCGTCTCGGGTCGCTATCTCAGTGATCCTGTTCATGAAATCGACGAGTCGCCGCAGGCTGTCCTCCGGCGCGCCCGGGTCGTAGGGGATCATGAAGGTCTGCTGCACCGTGATCATCGGCGCCCCGAGGGCCTGTCCGATGCGGTTCGCGAGGACGTTGCCGTCCATGAAGAACAGAAAGCCCATGAGCTCGTCGACGTTCGGGCGCGAGACATCGAAGACGAAGCGGTCGATGATCGTCCAGACTCCCTGGCTCACCACGGACGTGCGCATCAGCCACTCGATCGGGACGCGGAGCGGGTAGCCGCGGCGGTGGTTCAGCAGCGGGCGGAGCTCGTGCGACGTCCCCGCGACGTACCGCGACCGCAGGACCATGCTCTTGCTCCCATCGAGGGTATGGAAGGCGATGGAGTAGAGCGCCTCGGGGACCCATCCGTCCTCGACCGCGCTCCCTCCCTCGGAGGGCAGGAGCTGCTCGGCGCGCGGGACGAGCATCGCGGCGAGCTCGTCGAGCGACCCGCAGCGCGTCGCCTGGGTCACGACCCGGATCGGGGTCCCTGCAGGCGCGACGCGCGCGATGCGGTACGTGACGTCGAGCACCGCGCCGAGGTAGCCGAGCCCGCCGATCACCGCGTGAAACAGCGCGCTCGTCGGCTCGTCGCGGCTCAGGGAGAGCAGCTGCCCGTCCAGGGTGAGGAGCGTCAGCCGCTCGACGTAATGCCCTTCCTTGCCGCCGATCCCCGAGAAGCGAGAGAGGCAGTCTCCGGAGACCGTGCCTCCCGCGGTGGCGTGGCTCGTCGACACAACCGTGTACGGCACGAACCCGCGGGCGGCGAGCTCACGGGCGATGGCTCCCCACGGGGTGCCGGCGCCCACGGTCATCTGCGCGCCCTCCTCGTCGATCTCGATGGAGGTGAAGCCCGTCATCGAGATCACGAGGTCGTCGTTCAGCGCCTGCCCGTCGAACGACTGGGCTCCGGCGCGGAACGTGATCCTGCGCCCTGTCCGCCTCGCCATGCCGAACAGCACCCTGAGCTCCTCGACCGACGCCGGGGTGTACAGGTCTCCACACGAGTGGTGCTGCCCGCCGTAGCCCTGGAGCATGCAGAGCGGCTTTCGAGGGATCTCGTCGAGCCGCGGCGGCGGCGGTGCGCCCCCTACGTACGCGGCCCCCCCGCCCCCGCCTCCTCGCGTGGATGGCCGGTGCGCCCCGCTGACGAATCGAGCGACCACGATCAACCCGAGGCGGGCAGGAGGGAAACCTTGTCTGTCGTACCGACCGGTTCGAGGGCAGGGCGCATCCCGCCAGCGTCGCTCTAAAGGCCGCGGATTTCTACGTGGATATTCCGTCGGGGGGCGGACTGCTGGAAGCGGCGGATGAGCTCCGCGACGTCGTGGTCGATGTAGGACGCGTTCTGGGCGTCGACGACCACGTGGGTGTCGCTCGGCAGCCGCTCGAACAGCGCGACGAGCTTGCCCTGGGTGAAGAAGTAGGCCGCCTTGTTGAACCGGATCGTCACGCGCGCCCCCTCGTGGATCACGTCGAAGACGCGGGACATCTGGGTCCTCAGCACGAAGAGGACGCCGATCGCGAGGCCGATGGCGATGCCCTTCAGGAGGTCGGTCAGCACGATGGCCACGATCGTCACCACGAACGGGATGAAGTGGTTCCAGCCGAGCTTGTGCATCTCGGCGAAGATCTTGGGCTTGGCCAGCTTGTAGCCGGTGACGAGCAGGATGGTCGCGAGGCACGCGAGCGGGATGTGCGAGAGCAGCCCTGCGGCGAAGACCACCGCGAGCAGGAGCAGCGCGCCGTGCGTGAAGGCGGAGACCCGCGTGCGCGCGCCGGCGTTCGCGTTGGCGCTGCTGCGGACGATGACCGACGTGACCGGCAGACCCCCGGCGAACCCGGAGAGCATGTTGGCGAGCCCCTGCGCGACGAGCTCCCGGTTCGGCGGCGACTTGCGGTGCCACGGATCGATCCGGTCCACGGCCTCCAGGTTGAGCAGCGTCTCGAGGCTGGCCACGATCGCGAGGGTCACGCCCAGCACCCAGACCTCGGGCCGCAGGATCGCGGACCAGTCCGGCAGCTGGAGGACGCTGAGCAGGCTCTGCGCGCCGTCGCCCATCGGCAGCGACACGAGGTGCTTCTGCTCGAGGGCGAGCGACGGGACCGCCGTCTTGAACAGCTCGTTGCCGAGCGTGGCGGCGACCACGGCGATGAGCGGCGCGGGCAGCCAGGAGATCTTCGCGAAGCGCGTCTTCTCCCACCCGATCAGGATGCCCAGGCAGACGGCGCTGATGAGGAACGCGCCCCACTCGATCGCCTGCGGCGCCTGGGCCAGCATCGTGAAGGTGTTGCCGCCCTCGGCCTGGAACGACTCGGAGGCGAAGTTGTCCTGGTCGTAGCCGATGGCGTGGGGGAGCTGCTTCAGGATGAGCAGGACGCCGATGGCCGCGAGCATCCCCTTGATGACCGAGGAGGGGAAGAAGTGGCTGATCGCGCCGGCCTTCAGCAAGCCGAGCGCGAGCTGCAGGACGCCGCCGATGACCACGGCCATCGCGAAGGCCTGGAAGCTCTGCAGGGTGGCGATGCCCGCGACCACGATGGCCGCGAGCCCCGCCGCCGGGCCGCTCACGCTGAGCGCGGAGCGGCTCACGAGCGGGATGACGAGCCCTCCCACGACCCCGGCCACGATGCCGGACAGGAGAGGGGCCCCGGACGCAAGCGCGATGCCCAGGCAGAGCGGCAGGGCGACGAGGAAGACGACGAGGCCTGCGGGGATGTCGTACTTGAGGTTTGCTCTCAGGCGCGGGTCGAGCGGCGGCGCGTTGTCCGCAGGAGGCGCCACCTGGATGGGGATTGCTGTTGCGCTGCCAGGGACGCCAGCAATATCGGTACGTAAATCTGCGCGCTCCGCTCCGGCGCTCGCTTGGATGGCATTCGGGAACTGCATTGAACGGGTCCTCTTTCCAGTGATCCTTGGTTCAGTGCCTGTGAGGTGCTCAGCCGGCGCGCCGGTAGACCGTGGTCTCCGGCAACGCCGACGGGGGTGCCGCCTCGCAGATGGGCCCGAATTGCCCGGTCGAATGCTCGAACTGATAGACCTGCCCTGTCTCGATCTTGAAGACCCACGCGTAGACCGAGAGCTCGCCGCGCGCGAGCCGCGCACGCACCGTCGGGTGCGTCCTGAGATTCTCGATCTGGGCGAGCACGTTCTCCTCCACCGTGATCGTCAGCCGATCCTCCCCCTCGATGTGCGGGTAGTTCTCCTGCACCAGGCGGCGGGTCAGCTCCGCGTGCTGGAGCCACCCCTTGACCGCCGGCAGCTCGTCGAGACCCGCGGGATGGAGCAGCCCGCGCATCGCCCCGCACAGCGTGTGGCCGCAGACGATGATGTGCTTGATCCCCAGGTGCGCGACCGCGAACTCGATCGCCGCGGCCTCGCTGCCGTTGCTCGCGCCGTACGGCGGCACGATGTTGCCGACGTTGCGCACGATGAAGATGTCGCCCGGCTGGGTCTGCGTGATGAGGTTCGGGTTGATCCGGCTATCCGAGCACGTGATGAACAGCGCCTCGGGCCGCTGACCCGTCGCCAAGTGGCGGAAGAGATCCTGATGTGTGCCGCAAACCTCGGCGTGGAACTTGTGCAACCCGTCAGCGAGCTTCTGCATGGAACAAACCCTCTCGTTGACCGCGCCGATTCAGCGCGGCAGTCGTCGTGAACACCTCCGGTTTCCAGATCCTCCGCGCCCGGCCGCGAGCGGCCTCAGCCACGGAGCTAGGCGATCAATTCAGGAAACGTGGTGGAGGACGACGAAAAGGAGGGCGAGGGACGGGCGACGCGAGGCGGGGGGGCCGGAGATCCGCCACGAGGGCGACCCGCGCCCGCCCCCCACCGTCGCTCGGCACCGCGTGGAGCGCGCGGCGGTGATGGGACGACCCGCGGAACGGCAGGTGTAGCCCCGCGAGATCACCCTGCTCGATCTCGATGGATCCGCCTCGAAACGCTCCCGAAACATCCGAGTTGCTCGCTTCGATGATGCTGAGATTCCCCCGTACCAGCGTAACTGGGGCGAGGATCAGCGCGAAGAGCAGCGCGAGCCGAGGGAAAAATGACCGGAAACTCAGCATCGTTCAGGGATGGATAGAGCGTCGGCCGTTGGAACCAGGGTAGAACGCAGTCTATTCCCTAACCTGGCAGCGGACTTGGTGCGTAGCAAGATGCCACGACGCACAACCGTGTGTGGCAGAATGCCGCGGTCAGGGACGGACGCCTCTCGCCTGAGCCAGGCCGGCACCACGTCCAGATAACCGTTACTGCGACGGATTTCAACCTTCAGACAACGACGTCACGATGGCGTCACGAAGACCGTGCATCTCGCGCTCACCCGCATATTTGTAACGAGGCCAGAAGAAGCCCTTGAGACCGTCCTTCTGACGGCGCGGGACCACATGGACGTGCAAGTGCGGGACGCTCTGACTGACGCGGTTGTTGATCGCGACGAAGAAGCCGTCCGCTGAGCACGCCGACTCCACGGCGCGCGCGAGCCGCTGGGCGGTCATGAAGAGGGGTCCAACGAGCTCCGACGGAAGGTCCGTGAGCACCTCGTGATGAACGCGCGGGATGAGCAGGCAGTGACCCGGGAAGAGCGGGCGGGCGTCCAGGAACGCCATCACCTCCGGCTCGTCGAGCACGACATAGGCCGGCGTTTCGCCCCGGGCGATGCTGCAGAAGACGCAAGGTCGAGCGGGCATGGCGGCCTCGATCGGCGATGCGGCGCCGCCTGCCCAGCGTCAACCCTGGTTCGGGTGCGTCATGCGGTCGCAGCGCGATCAATGGCTCGCGAGGATCTCGTCGATCGACCCATGGGCGGCGGGCTCGCGCGTCCAGTAGTCGAGCAGCCGCCCGCCCGCCGTCATCCAGGCCCGGTCGAAGCGGCCGTCCTGCGACGTGATCCGCGCGATGCGGTCGCCGCCGTGGAACGCCCAGTGACGGCCCGTGTTGTCGAAGTGGTCGATGAGCGCACCCTGCCGCGTCTTCACGTGGAGGGCGTCGGCCGGATCGTCCCAGGAGGTGTCGACGATGAGCTCGTAGACCTGCCAGAGATTGCCGGACGGGAGAACACCCCAGTCCACATTGAGCCCGGAGTCGTTCGGGAGCCCGAAGACGAAGCAATGGGGCATGCGCCTCGCGGCGTGCCAGAGGTCGCCGTTGCGGCTCGGCTCGTGGTGGAGCGTCACGAGCGTGTTGCGCGCGAGGCCGAGCCCGTCGCAGTCCTCCGGGCTGTCCCACACCCGGCGGAAGAGGTGCTGGCAGAGCTGGTCGGCTCCGGCGGAGAACCCGACCGTGAGCAGGCCCCGCTGCCGGCGCTCGTGCAGGACGCGCCCGAACTTGCCGGGCTCGCCCTCGAACAGGGCGCCGAGCTGCTTGTAGCGCCGGAGCCCCGTCGTGCTGTAGCCGCCGCCGAGGATCACCACCTCGGACGAGCCGAGGAGGTGCCAGAGCACGTCGACGTCCTCCCGCCGCAGGTGGCGGGTCCAGTAGAACGGCACGGGCTCGAGGCCGAACCGCTCGTAGAACCGGAAGAACCAGCGGAAGTTGCCGTACGCGAACTCCTGCCGCTCGAGCTCGTTGCCGTCGCGGGGCGCCTCCGACATCGGCAGGAACAGGATGCGCTTGTTGTCCCGCCCTGCCAGGGCGCGCTGCGCGATGTAGTCGTTGTGGATGACGTTGCAGCGGCTGTGCGAGCTGTAGATCAGCGCGGTCCCTCTCATCAGGTCGCGCATGTGAGCCGTTCCGCGCGCCCCGCGTCAAGGGGCCGCGCGCGGCGGACCGGCGTGGCGGCGGGCGCGGTCCGTGCGGTCGACCCCGGCCGGCCGCCGCTCAGCCGCGCCTCACCTGCTGCATCTTGCGAGGGACGGCGCCGGATCGCATCAGCATGTCGAACGCCTCCTTCTCGAGCATCGGGTGCACGCCGCGCGGCGGCACGCCCATGGGGCTCTTCTTCTTCGTGACGAAGCCGCTCAGGTACTGCGGGTTGAGCGCGCTCAGGCTCCGCAGGGTGGTCTTCATCTGCTTCGTGTTGTTCGCCCACGCGTAGGCGAACGCCCGCGAGCGGAGCAGCTGCGGCTTGAGCTCGGCGAACGCCTCGTCGTTCGGATCGTACGTCTCGAGCAGCTCGACCGCCTTCGTCGCCTGGCCGGTGCGGGCCCACGCCTCGCCGACGATGGCGGCCATCATGGCGCGGATCTTCGGCTCCTTGTGGCGGCTCATGTCGATCTTGTCGACGAGCATCCGCGCCTCGTCCGTCTCGCTCAGGATGAGGTGGATCATGCCGCGCTGGGCGCGCGCTTCGTCGGCCATGGGGGCCATCACCTTGTCGAGGTTGATGGTCTCCAGCGTCCGGAGCGCGGCGCGCGGGTCCTCCTGCATCTGGAGCTGCGCCTTCGCGAACGTCGCGGCCGCGTCGTCCTTCTTGAACTCCGTGTCGAGCTTGGCGATCGCGTCCTTGCGCGCCTCGGCGGTGCCGGCGGTCTGCACGATCTGCGCGACGGCGCGCGTCCTGGTCGCGAAGCGCAGCGCCCACAGGATGACGCCCGCGACGATGACCGTCAGGACGCCGGCGACCGCCTTCGGCCAGATCCCCGGGATGGCCAGGGCGATGGCCCAGACGATGAGCGCCGGGATGCCGACGCGGAGGGCGAGCGAGCGCGGGTTCAGCTGGGCGAGCGGATCGGCCGGCGGCTTTCCGCTGCGGAGCGCCGAGATGGCCTGCTCGCGCTGCTGCTTGGGGCTCTGCTTCTTCGGGGTCGGGGTCAGGGTGGGTTTGCCGGGGTTCTTCATCGAGGTCGTGGATCTGACGTTCCCGCTCCGCGGGGCGCGGGCTCTCATAGCCGGCTTGCGCGGGAGCGGCCAGCACGAGCGGGCAGGCGAGCTGTCCGGCCCCCCCGCCGGGGGGCCTGCGGCGATCGTGGTGTGGGGGACGGTCAGGTGGCGGGGTCGCTCGCGCGGGGGGCGGGGTCCGGATCGGCGCCGGAGGAGGGGAGGGGGGTCATGGCAGGGCCGACCGTCTCGAAGCCGCGCAGCGGGGGGAGCGGCTCGATCGAGGGGGTGACGAACTGCGCGCCGCGCTGCGGGGGGATCGTGGCCGTCGGGTCGGCGAGGCCGAGCGTGGACTCGCGGAAGTGGAGGAAGATCGTCTGCGCGATCGACAGGCACGGGACCGCGAAGAGCGCGCCGGTGATCTGGAAGAAGTGCTCGCCGATGAGCAGCGCGAGCACCACGAGGACAGGGTGGATCTTCGCCGAGTCGCCGATGATCTTCGGGTTCAGGAAGTTCGCCTCGAGCTGGTGGATGCCCACGATCCACGCGAGCACGCCGGCCGCCGTGCCGAACGACTGCGTGAGGCCGATGGCGACCGCCGGGATCGAGCTCAGGATCGAGCCGAAGATCGGGATCAGCGACATCACCGCCGCGAGGACCGAGAGGATCGGCCAGTACTTGAGGTCGAAGAGCCAGAAGCCGATCGCGGAGAGGACGCCGTTCACGAGGCAGATGAGGAGCTGACCGCGGACGACGCCGGAGAGGCCCCGGTCGAGCCGGCGCAGGAAACGATCGAACGAGTCGCGCGAGATCGGGTGCCAGAGCTCGCGGAAGAAGCGGAAGATCTTCTCGTGCGTGGGGATGATGTACCCGGCGAGCATCAACGTCATGAAGAGGTTGAAGATGCCGCGCGAGATGGCGGTCGCGATGGCCTGGCCAATCCGCAGGACCGTGAGCGAGTTCTCCTTGAGGTAGTCGGCCGCCTTCTCGTACCCCTCCTGGAGCATGTTCGCGCTGGAGAGCGGGTGCTTCGGGCGCGTCTGCGCGATCTGCCAGATGCCGTCGCCCGTCTCGCGGATCTCGACGTCGTCGGCGATGCGCACGTCGAAGGAGCCGTCCGGGCCGGGCGTGATGCGGACCGGCGGGCGCTCGGCGCCCTCCTCTCCGGGCGCGGCGATGGAGCCGGGCGGCGCGGTGAGCTCGTCGAGCGCCCGCTCCGGCGCGGCCTCGGGCTGCGCCAGAGGCTCGCGGCCCGACCAGCGGCGGAGCCGCACGTCGAGCGCGGGCAGGTACTCCTCGCGGAGCCGCGCGGCGAGCCGCGGCGCCTCGACGGTGAGCGCCTTCCCCTCGGCGACGAGGCGCGGGACGCTGAGGGCGAAGAAGCCGCCGACGCCGGAGAGCACGAGGGCGTAGACGACGAGGATCGCGGCCCACCGCGGGACGCGCGCGCGCTCGAGCCGGAGGACCGCCGGCGTGAGCACGTAGGCCACGACGAGCGCGAGCACGAAGGGGAGCAGCACCGCGTGGGCGACGATGAGCAACGCCACCGTGAGGACGGCGCTGATCGTCAGGAACACGGTGCGCCGCGAGAGGCCCTCGCTCACAGCGCCCCGCCGCGCGACGCCGGGCCCGGGACGCCGTCGTCAACGAGCGACGCGGGCAGGTCGGCGAAGAAGCCGAGCAGGTGATCGCGCGTCGCCTCGAGCGCCTGCGGCACGACGCGCGCGTCGGCGATCACCGGCATGAAGTTCGTGTCGCCGGGCCAGCGCGGGACGATGTGCACGTGCAGGTGCTCGGCGATGCCGGCGCCCGCGGCGGTGCCAAGGTTGATCCCGACGTTCATGCCCTCGCACCTGAGCGCGGCGCGCAGGCGGGTCGTCGACTCGCGCACGAGGCGGAAGAGCGCCTCGTGGTCGGCCGGATCGAGCGCGTCGAGCGAGGCGACGTGCGCGTGCGGGACGACGAGGAGGTGGCCCGACGCGAACGGGTAGCGGTTGAGCATGACGAACGCGCGGCGGGTCGTGGCCACGACCAGCCGGTCGCGCTGTTCTTGCTCGAATGCGCGGGGAATACCGCAGAAGATGCAGTCGGCGTGGCCCTTCGGCGCAAGGATGTACTCGATGCGCCAGGGCGCCCACAGGGGGTTACCCATGTCGCGGAGACGCTAGCACGACGGCCACGCGCGCGGGACCACCGCCCGTTCTTCGCGCCGGCCGCGGCGGCGGACCTCAGAACGAGATCGGCGTGGCCGCGAGGTCGAACCAGACCGAGAGGGCAAGCCCGGCGGAGGTGCCGAGCGCGTCCCAGGCGAGATCGCGGAAGGATGGGGTGCCGTGCCCGGCGGCGTCGAAGGCCTCCTTCGCCAGGCCGGCGCCGAGCGCGACCGCGGCCCCCAGCGCGATCCGTGCGTGGGTGTCGTCGGTCGCGAGCGCGCCGAGCGCATACCCGCCGCCCGCGAGGGCGATTGACGCGCAGAAATGGCGCGCCTTGTCATCGCCGAACCACGGGTCGGGGTCGCGCTGCAAGGCCAGGGCGCCCACGAGCGGCCGCCCCGGGAACGCCACCGGGGGCAGGCGGCCTGCGGCGCTGGCAAGGGAGCCGCCGCCCGCCGGGCGGGCCAGCGGGTCGCCGCCCGCTGGGCGGGCGAGGGGGCCGTCGGCCCGGGCGGGGGGCGCGCCGAGCACCAGGACGGCAAGGACCGGCGCCGCGAGGGCAGAGCGCATGAGGGGGCCTCTCATCGAGGCGAGGATCGTCCGCGGCGTTCTGGAAAAGCAAGAGGCGAGGCCCTTGGAAGGGCCTCGCCTCTCGTCGACATCGGGTCCACACGGCGAGCCGAGCGGCACCGGGGCGCCCGCGGCCCGCCGTACCTGGCGTGCGGCGGAGTGAGCGCCTGGCGCGCGGCCCGATCAGAGCGGCCGCGCGCCGGGCAGCGTCACTTCAGGTCGAGCTTCCCGCCGAACTTCTCCTTGATGAGATCGCCGATCGTCCCGGCCACCGGCTTGTCGTCCCCGCCGTCCTCCTTGCGCTTCTGCTGCTGGCGCTGGACGGGCGCGGGGCGCTCCATGCCGATGTTCTTCATCGTCAGGAAGAGCCGGCGATCGACCGTGTCGAGCGAGGAGATCTCGGCCTTCACCTTGTCGCCGACCTTGAGCTTGCCCTCCTCGGGCTCCTGCACGTCGCTCTGCGAGATGAGGCCCTCGACGCCCTCGCGCAGCCGCACGAACACGCCGTAGTCGACGATGCTCACCACCTGGGACTCGTCGATGACGCGGCCGGGCGGGTACTCCGTCAGCATGGTCGGCCACGGATCGTCCCAGAGCTGCTTGATGCCGAGGGAGACCTTCTTCTCGTCGTGGTTGATCGAGAGGATGATCGCCTCGACGTCGTCGCCCTTGTGGTACAGGTCGCTCGGGTTGTTGACGCGCACCGACCACGAGAGATCGCTCTTGTGGACCATGCCGTCGACGCCCTCCTCGATCCCGACGAAGACGCCGTAATCGGTGAGCGAACGGACCTTGCCCGCGATCTTGTCGCCGGGGTGGTACTTGTCCGTGAAGAGCATCCAGGGATCGGGCTCCAGCTGCTTGAGTCCGAGGCTGATGCGCTTCGCGCGCGCGTCCACCTCGAGCACCTGGCACTCGAGCTCCTGGCCCACCTCGAGCAGCTTCGACGGGTGCTTGACCTTCTTGGTCCAGCTCATCTCGCTGACGTGGATGAGGCCCTCGACGCCCGGCTCCAGCTCGACGAACGCGCCGTAGTCGGTGATCGACATGACCTTGCCGCGGACCTTCTTGCCCGCGGGGTAGGCCTCCTCGGCGTGGTTCCAGGGGTCCTCCTGGGTCTGCTTGAGGCCCAGGGAGACGCGCTCGGTGTCGGCGTTGTACTTGAGGACCTTCACGAGGACCTCGTCGCCGACCTGGAACACCTCGCTCGGGTGGTTCACGCGGCCCCACGACATGTCCGTGATGTGCAGGAGGCCATCGATGCCGCCGAGGTCGACGAAGGCGCCGTACTCGGTGATGTTCTTGATGGTCCCCTTGACGGTCATCCCCTCGGTCAACGTCTCGAGCGTCTTGGCCTTCATCTCGTCGCGCTCGCGCTCGAGGAGCACTCGCCGCGAGAGCACGATGTTGCCGCGCTTCTTGTTGAACTTGATGACCTTGAACTTGTAGGTCTGGCCGATCAGCTTGTCCAAGTTGCGGATCGGGCGAAGATCGACCTGAGAGCCCGGGAGGAAGGCCTTCACGCCCCCGCGGATGGTGACCGAGAGGCCGCCCTTCACGCGCTGGCTGATGGTGCCCTCGATGAGCTCGTCCGCCTCGCAGGCGTTCGAGATCTCATCCCAGACCTTCATCTTGTCGGCCTTCTCCTTCGACAAGGTGACGAGGCCGTCGTCGTTCTCGCGGCTCTCGATGTAGACGTCGACCTTGTCGCCGGCCTTGACGGCGCTCGCGCCGCCGGCATCCGCGAACTCGCGGAGCGCGATGACGCCCTCGCTCTTGCCGCCGATGTCGACCACGACGGAGTCGCGGTTCACTGCGACCACGGTGCCGGAGATGATCTCTCCTTCACGCGCGAAATCGCCCCCTTCCACGCTCTGTTCGAAGAGCGCGGCAAAGCTCTCCATGCTCGCCCCGGACGAGCCAGCCTCCATATGGATGTTACTAGTCATGTTGTTCGTTCTTGTTTCCTTTCCTTCCCTGGGATTCGTCGCAGCGGGCGCAGGCGTGGACCCTTGGTGCCACGCACGAGCGACGGAGGGGCGGGCACACGCGTACCGATGTACCCGGCCCCTCGGGAGAGGCGAGCCTGTAGTCTGAGGAGGGGCCTCTGTCAATGCAACGACCGAGCCACGAGAAGTTTTTGTCGTTTCCCTGAGAAACGATGCGCCCGCCGGCTCAAAGCAGCGCGCCCCTCAGGGCGCGGCGCGCGGAGCGCCGCCGGCGTCGCGCGCGGCGTCTCGCGCGGCGCGGGCCCGCTGTGCGAGCTCTGCGCAGGCGCGATCGAGGCCCTCGTGGGGCCATTTCGCCCGGAGCTCGACGCGATCGCCCTGCGCTACGGCCTGGGCGCCCTCGATCGCGGTCCCGGCGCCGGCGACGTCGGGGAGCAGCGCGAGGGCGAGCTTGAGGCTGCCGAGGAACGCCTGCGTATCCGCGGCGAGCGCCGCGGCGGCGTCGCCCGAGACGGGCGCGAGGCGCATCGCGAGCGCGGGCTCCGCGCCGAGGGTGAACGTGCCCGAGGCGTGATCGATGCGGCGGAACAGCGCTCCGGCGCGCGGAAGCACGGCGGAGACCGCGCCGGCGGCGCCCGACCACGCGGCGCTGGTGAGCGCGAAGGTGACGGGGCCCTGCTCGGGCAGATCGAGGCGCTGCCACTCGTCCGACGCGGGCAGCGCGGCCTTCACGATCTCGACGTCCGTGCCGAGGACGAGCGTGCCGTCGTCGGCCTGGCCGATCACGGCCCGCGGCCCGAGGAGGAGGAGATCGCCCTCGCGGCGGAGGCCGGCCCAGCCCTCGTCGCGGGCGACCTTCTCGATGCCGGCGACGAACCGGTCCTTCGGGATGCGCCCGCCCGCGAGCGCGACCCAGCTCGCGGCGTCGGTCGAGGCGATCACGATCTCGCGCAGATCCGAGAGGACATCGAGGCCGGTGGCCGCCTCGATGCGCGCCCGCTGCGACGTGCCCGAGGGCGCCTCGTCGAGCAGCGGGAAGAAGTGCCGGCGCACGGGGCCGAAGAGCGCGAGATCGGCGGTCTCGAGGCGGAGCACGATGTTCGCGTCGCCCGGGATGTGGCGCCGGGCCGTCGGCTCGTAGCGCCAGAAGAGAAAGTAGACGCCGAGCGCGACGCCGGCGAGCAGCGCGACGAGGGCGAGCGCGGCGAGGAGGCACGTGGCCCCCCGCGGCCGCGCAGGGCGCGGCGGGGCGCCGCCGTCGCCGGGCTTCGCGGGCTGCGCCTCGGCGGGGTCGGCCACGGGCGCAGGCGCGGGCGCCACGGTGTCGTCGATCACGGTCGGTCGGATCGGTTCTTCGATCAGGGTGTCGGACATCGGTTTCAGCCGGGGGAGCGCCGGGACAGCCAGAGAACGTAAACGAAACCGACGCGCGTCGGGGATCGGTTCAGCCGGGAGAGCTCCGGGACAGCAGGGCGAGCACCAGGGGCGCAGGGAAGAGCCAGCGGAGCCGCACGGTGCGCTCCACCTGCTCGATCGAGAGCGCCTTCATGAGATCCACGTAACGTGCATCCTCGACGTTGTCGCGGAGCACCTCGAGGAGCCGGCGGGCGCGCGCGGCGCCGGCCGGGTCGACGCCGACGATCTCTACATCGAGGCGCACCCCTTCGTCGGTGAGGGACGCCACGGCGCGGACGCGCTCGACGCCGGCGACGACCGCGCCGATCGACGGGAAGCGCCGCGTGAGCGAGGGAGGGAGGCGGCGCGCGCGCAGGTCGAGGCTCACGAGCCCCTCGGCGGCCGGATCGCCGCGGCGCTCGTCGGGGCCGTCGCGGAGGACGCGCGCCACGCTGCTCACCTCGACCGCGGACACGAGCGCGACGGCGCGATCGCCGAGCGCGACGATCCGCGCCGTGTCGGCGCGCGCGCCGGCGGCGCCGTCGCGGCGGTCGAAGACGGCGACGCCGCCCTGCACGCCCTTCGCTACCGGCGCCGCCTCCCAGCGTTCGGGATCGGGCGTGAGCCCGGCCATCCGGCCCTCCAGGACGACCACGCGGTCGCCCTCCTCGAGATCGGCGAGCCGCAGGCCGAGCCAGACGACGTCCGCGCGGTGGAGGGCGCTCTCGAGCGCCTCGTCGGGCACCTCGTCGAGCGCGCGCCGCGCGAGCTCGTCCGCGGCCGCCTGGCCCAGGTCGCCGCGCATGCGGGCGACGTCGACGCGCACCACGAGATCGAGATCGGCCGGGAGGAGATCGGCCGGCTCGATGCGCCGGACGATCCGCGGGCCGGCCGGGCTCCGCGCGCTCTGCGCCTCGGGTCGCGGCGCCGCGTCCCCGCAGGCCGGGAGCGCGAGCGCAATCACGGTGACGGCGGTGACGGCGGCGGCGGCGGCGCGGACGTCACGCGCCGCGCGCACGGATCTCCACGAGGGTCGCCATCTCGTCGATGATCTCCTGCGGGCTCCGGTGCCCGGAGTCGACGAGGATCGCGTCGTCGGCCTTGCGGAGCGGCGCGACGGCGCGCTCGCTGTCGGCCTTGTCGCGGCGGAGCACGTCGGAGAGCGTCGCCTCGAAGCTGACGGTGATGCCGCGCGCGACGAGCTCGTCGTACCGGCGCTTCGCGCGGATCTCGGCCGGCGCGGTGAGATAGAACTTCACCTCGGCGTCGGGGAACACCACGGTGCCGATGTCGCGCCCCTCGAGCACGACCCCGCCGCCCGCGCCGGCCTGCCGCTGCATCGCGAGCAGCGCCTTGCGCACCGCGGGGATGGCCGAGACCCGGCTCGCGCCGAGGCTGATCTCGGGCGCGCGGATCGCGCTGGAGATGTCCTCGCCGTCGAGCAGCACCCGCATGCCGCTGCCCCCCACGCTCGAGTGGGCCGGGCCGTCGGCCGAGCCGGCGTCCGTTGCGCCGGCGTCCGAGGCGGTGTGCGCCGCGCGGGCGTCGTGCGCCGCGCGGGCGTCCGTGGAGTCGGGCGGCGCGCCGGGCCCGCCGCGCTCCAGGGCGATGCGGCCGCCGCTCGCGAGATCCTCGGCGAGGGTGCCGATCGCGCCGCTGTCGTCCCACGCGAGGCCCACGCGGTGGACCGCGAGCGCGACGGCGCGGTAGATCGCGCCGGTGTCGACGAGGAGGTAGCCGAGCCGCTCGGCGAGCCCCCGCGCGACCGTGCCCTTGCCGGCGCCGGCCGGTCCGTCGATGGCGACGCGCAGCCGCCGGAGGTCGCCCTGGCCCGGGAGGTGGCGTGCGTCGTCCTGTCTGTGCCGTTCCGTCACCTGCGCTCCTCCTCGCTCACCCGCTCGCCCGCTCATGCTGTGCGGGCGCCCTCGACCTCGATGCGCGCGCCCAGGGCGCGGAGCGTCCCGATGAAGAGGGGAAAGCTCGTCGCGATGCAGCCCGCGTCGCGCACGCGCGTGGGCCCGCTCGCGACGAGCCCGAGCACGGCGGCCGTCATCGCGATGCGGTGATCGCCGCGGCTGTCGATGTCCGCCGCGTCGAGCGGCCGGTCGGGCCTGCCCTCGACGAGGAGCCCGTCGGTGCGCTCCTCGCAGCGCACGCCGAAGGCGCCGAGCACCGACGCCATCGCCGCGATCCGGTCGGTCTCCTGCACGCGCAGCTCCCGCGCGTCGAACACCTCGGTGAGGCCGCGCGCCCGCGCCGCGAGGCCGAGCAGGATGGGCAGCTCGTCGAGGGCGCGCGACGCGAGCTCGCCGCCCGCGCGCCCGCCGCGCAGGCCGTCGCCGGAGGTGATGTGGAGATCGCCGGTGGGCTCGCCGAGGGCCTCCCCCTTGATCTCGACGGCGATGCTGCTGTCCATGTCGCGCAGCACCTCGAGCAGGCCGGAGCGCGTCGGGTTGAGCCCCACGCGCCGCGCGGTCACGCGGCTGCCCGGCACGAGCTGCGCGGCGGCGATGAGGAACGCGGCGGCGGAGAGGTCGCCGGGCACGTCGACCTCGAACGCCGGCAGCGCGCCGGAGAAGCGGGCGGCGTCGAGGCAGACCATCGCGCCGACCGAGTCGACCGGGACGCCGAGCGCGGTGAGCATGCGCTCGGTGTGATCGCGCGAGACGATCGGCTCGCGCACGAACGTGGGCCCGTCGGCGAAGAGGCCGGAGAAGAGGAGGGCGCTCTTCACCTGGTCGCACGGGAAGGGGAGGTCGTACTCGATGGACGAGAGCACGTGCGGCACGGGGAGCGGCCCGACGTCGAGCGGCGCCGTGATCTCGCCGATCTTGCGCGGGTCGAGCTGCCCCTCGATGTGGCCGCCGCGGAGGCGGAGCGGCTTCGCGACGCGCTCCATGGGGCGGCGCGAGAGCGACGCGTCGCCGACGAGCTGCGCGGCGAAGCGCTGGGCGACGAGGATGCCCGAGAGGAGCCGCATCGTGGTCCCGGAGTTGCCGCAGTCGATGGGCCCCGCCGGGGCGCGGAGGCCGGAGAGCCCGGCGCCGTCGACGACGAGGTCGCCCGGCGCCGGCTCCTCGACGCGGACGCCCAGGGCGCGCAGCGCGTTCACGGTCGAGAGGACGTCGCCGCCGAGCGTTCCGCCCCGGATGCGGCTCTGCCCGATGGCGAGCCCAGCCAGGAGGAGCGCCCGGTGGGCGATGCTCTTGTCCGCGGGAACCGGCACGCTCCCGAGGAGCGGTCGCTCTGCCGGGTGGACGATCAGGTCGGGCACGCGTTGCCGTTTAGCAGAACGGCGGGCGCAGGCACAGCGGGCGGGGCGGCGGGACGAGCCGAGCTGCTAGCATCGACCGTCACCCGGGGGCGCCGCTCTGGCGGGCCCGGGGACAGGGACACGTCGAGCGAGGAGGGGGAGCCATGGAGTCGATCAAGCTGGAGCACGG
>JAICEP010000062.1 GCA_025924095.1 Sorangium sp. | reverse complement strand
GGATGCCGACGAGCCGATCGAGGACGAGGGCTGGGGGCCGCACGTGAACACCGCGGCCGCGACGTCGTACGGGCTCTCGAACGACGGCAGCGGCTACACGCGCGTGAAGCGGATCTCCCGCTGGACGCGCTGGTGAGCGCGGCCCCGCGGGCTCAGGCCATCAGCGTTCCTTGATGAAGCCCAGGACCGCGGCGCAGAACGCCGCGGCGTCCTCCTCGGGCCACATGTGGGTGGCCCCGCGGACCACCAGGTGCTGCCCGGGGATGCAGCGGGCCGCCGCGCGGGAGACCACGCTGAACAGCGGCCGGGAGAGCTCGCCGTACGCAAGGGTGACCGGCACCTTCAGGCTGGCCAGGTCGCCGCACGTGATGGCCGGGGGCCGGGGCTGCGACAGGAGGAGCGGCATGGTCCGCGCGTTATCCAGGTAGACGGCCTGCCGCTCCGCGGACTGAGCGGCGAAATAGCCCTCGCGCTGGCCCGAGCCGTCCAGCAGGAGCCTCACGGCTTCCTGGCTGTCACCGCGCTGGACTGCCCCGAAGACGGGGCCGAACATGGCGTTCATGTCGTCCCCCAGCGCGCTCAGCTCGGCGGGATCGGTGACGTACGAGGGCACGCCCGGCTCGTAGACGAAAGCGCTCCTGATCAGCGCTGGATGGCTCAGCGCCGCGCCCAGGGCCACATGGCCGGCGTAAGACCACGCGACCAGGTGCGCGGGGCCGGCGTCGAGGGCGCGAAGGAGCGCGACAAGGTCGTCCGCGTGCGTCTGCACGCCGAGCGGAGGCCAGCTCGACCCCCACGCGCCAGTCCCGAAATAGCGCTGGCTGTAGGCGATGGCCCGGTGATGCTGGCCCACGATGGCGCGATGCCGGTCCCACATCCGGTGGTCCGAGGCCGCTCCGTGCAGGAACACGACCGGGGTGCCCTGCCCCTCCTCCGCACAGGCGAGGCGGGCCCCGTTCACCTCGATGAACCGAGGCGTCTGCGCGCCGTCCGGGCCGCCGTGGCCCGCCAGGGGTGCTGTCGTCATGGGCATGGAGCGATAGTTCGTTCGAGGGCCCGGATCAAACGCCGCGGGGTGATGTTGGGAGCAACACCGTGAACTCGCTCGACGTCGAGGTCTCGATCCCACGCCCGCGGCGGCTCCTGTGGGGAGTGTCATGGGGGCCTTCCGGCGCCGGCCCGCCGGGGGGACGGCTCGGGTCAGCAGGTCAATCCGGGGTGATGCTCGGCTCGAACGAGCCGGCAGAGACGTTGTTGTAGCTGTCGACGAAGAGGTCGATCGGAGTCCCCGCAGTCGCATCCAGGGGGATCGACTCGGTGTCTCCGGAGTTGCCGACGTCCAGGCAGCTGATCTCGCTCGCCCTCTCGCTGCAGTCGGTCCGCACGTGGAGGACGAGATCGGCGGACAACTGCAATGGCGGAAATGGGGGACGCAATTGCGTCCTGGACGAACTTTTCTAGTAAAGAAAGAGATCTAACAATCGTGCACTCATGAGATGGTCGCGTTGCAAAATCGAAACGCGAGAGGGCCCGTCCGTGACGCATCGACGCAATTCATGGGAAATTCCCGATGGCATATTCAGTGCTTCATAGGACCGCAGCGCCGCCGGCGCGGCCTTCGCCCCCCCTGAGGCCCCGGCGGCGCTGCCTTTTTGTTTGAGTTCCACACCGGCGGTGCCCACCGACCCCGGAGGATGAAACGCGCGGCCTAGCTCGACCTGAACCCTGAGTTTCTTTCGAAGAAGCCAGGCGCTATCTCGAGGACCCCTGGGCGCGAGAGCGCGCCGGGAGCGAGGGGCAGCGATGAGAAGGGGTGACGCCCGAGGGGACGCGCCCGCTTCCGCTTAAGCCTCTTCTTCCGTCTCCGCTTCCGCAGCGACCGCAGCGACTCGTTCTACACGACCATCCCGCAAATGGCGGCGGCGGCGCTCGTCGGCACGCTGATGCCGCGAGTCGTTTGCTCGGCGGGCATGTCGAGCTGCGTCGCCCAGCCTGCCTATTCGTCAGCATATGGCGTGGCCGTGACCGGACACGGCGCCAGCGGAGGCGCATATACGAGCTTCCCCGGGATCGCCACGGGTGGATCGCTCGATTCGACGCCGAAAGCCGAAGTCTGGGTTTTCACGACGCATGAGAACCCGAAGAACCCATCCATTCCGCTGGTTCCCTTGTACCGATTGAGCTGGAAATGCGGCGATTCGACGTGGTGGATCTGCTCCACGAAGAGCTCGCACACCGACACCGTGTACACGGCGGACCCGGCAGGGGTCCAGGCATTCATGGATGCGCAGTACAAGCTGGATGGCATCGAAGGTTATATCTATCCCAAGTCCATGCCGCAGCCGCCCGGGGCCGTTCGCCTGATGCGCAAGTACAACGCAGCCAGGGACGATCACGCCATCTTCCCAGAAACGAAGTTGAGCGCGATGACCGCGTTGGGCTATACGGAAAATTCCGGTTCGGACTGGCTGGGCTACGTCTATCCCAACAACGGGCCGGTCCCGACCATCCAATAGCAACCGCCCGTCTCGAAGCATCAGATCTGCGAGACCTGCCAGACGGACGACGAGGGGGAGCCGCCCGTTTTCTACTGCACCGTCGCCGACCCGGAGCCCAGCGCCGACGAGTTCCGGTGTGCGGAGACCAACTGGGACCGCGGCACCGAGGTGTGCGAGCACAAGGCGGAGTTCTTCGGCTGCGACGGCCACGACATCTGCAGGGCTCTCCCGGCCTACGACGGCTGCACCGACTGCGACTGCATCGAGGCGTACTTCGCCGACGGCGTGAAGGGATCGTACTTCGGCGAGGGCGCGGACCGAATCTGCCTCGACGCCTGCACCCGCCTCGGTGAGGGGGCCATCCACGTCAGGCTGTCGGGGTGCTAGGGCTGCTGCGCGGAGCTCCGCGGGCTGAACGGCCTTGTGCTCGAACGGCCGCGCGAGGAGCGCTCCCGAGAGCGCCGTCGGCAGCAGCGGCAGGTCGGGCGGCCAGCTACCACTCATACCAGACGGCAAGCCGCAATCGGGCGCTTGAAAACCGCTCGTCGCTGGCGATTCGGTCCATGATGTCAAAGACGGTGGCCCAGTCACTCGATCGCACTGCCGGGCACGAGTCGCGAAACGCCGACAACTCTGTCCAGCTGGCGTGGGTGTAGCCGCCCAGCTCGCCCGGCCCATGGCGCCGCTCATGCTCGGCGATCCGATCGAGGTCTGCACGAAGCTCCGCTGATGGGTTTGGTGGAATTCCCCGCCGAGCGGCGACTGCTTCGAGCGGCTCGCTCGTGGTGACAGCGGCCCTCGATAGCCCGAACAGCTGCTCGGAAATCTCGTCCGCACCGTCGATGAGAGGCAGCACGCGGAGGACGCCCTGCCATGCGTGCTCGTCCTCTTCGGACGGCAACATGCGCGTCACCTCGACCCAGCCATCAATCCAGAACATCCGCGCTCCAGGCGTCAATTCGCCTCGATCAGCACCGTCAGCACCGGCGGTCCACCCGACATGGCGTTCATGTCGTCCCGGCGGCGATAGTTCGTTCAAGCTCGCGGATCAAACGCCGCGTGGAGCTCGTCGGGCGCGGCGCTCGGGCTCTCCGGCGCCCGCGGCCCGCCGCCCGCCCGTTGTTGACCCGCGACCGGAGGGCGCGCGAAGATCCGGCGCTGCCTTGCTCCACCCCGCGACACGCACTCTCGCCGCACTCCTCGCGCTCGCTGCGGGCGCATGCTCCCGGGGTCCCGCTCCCGGCACGGACGCGGGCGCGGCCCCGGCCGGCAGCGCGGGCGCCTCGATCGGCAGCGCGGGCGCTCCGGTCGATCCCCCGGCGCCGCCGGGCGCCGCGCCGCTGCGCGCGCCGGTCCGGGAGGGCGGCGCCCTCGCCCGCGCGGCGCGCGAGGACGCGCTCTACGTGGCCGACGAGGACCACGGCGTCGTGCGCGTCGTGCCGCTCCCGCTCGACCCCGAGCGGCCCGGCGCAGGCGTGCCCGCGCCGGGACGGCCCGCGCAGGTGCTCGCGCTCGGCGGGCCCGAGGGGCGCGTGCTCGCCACGGTCCGCGACCCGGGGCTCCTGCTCATCCTCCGGCCGGACGCGGCGGCCGGCCTCGTCGAGGTGGGCCGCGTGCCGCTGCCCGCCGACGCGTGGGGCATCGCGGTCACGCCCGACGAGAAGACCGCGATCGTGACCTCGGCGTGGACGCACAAGGTCTCGGCCGTGGACCTCGAGACAGCCAGGCCGAGGTGGACCGTCGACGTGGCGCGCGAGCCGCGGGGCGTCGCCGTGCTGCCCGACGGCAGCGCCGCGTACGTGAGCCACCTCGTCGGCGCGGATCTCACGCGGATCGACGATCTCGGCGGGGCGCCGAGGGTCCGGCGCGTCGCCCTGCCCGCGTCGCCGCTGCGCGCCCCGTCGGGCGAGCGGCTCGCGGCGTCGCTGGGCTATGCGCTGGCGCTCTCCGAGGACGGGCGGCGCCTGTTCGCCGCGCGGCACGCGCTCGGCGCCATGGGCCACGCCGCGTGGTTCGGCGCCGCGACCGTGGACGTGCTGATCACCGGCCGGGACGAGCCGCTCGCCCCGCCGCACCACGGCAACCTGCCGGTGCTCCGGTCGGCGTTCGCCGAGCAGGTGATCACGCCGGAGAGCGTCATCACCCTGCCGGGCGCGAGCGTCACGCCCGTCACCCAGCCGCGCGCCGTGGCCTACCGCAAGCGCGCGCGCACGCTGCTCGTGGCGGGCGAGGGCGACGACCTCGTGCTCGAGGTGGACGCGACCGCGGTGGATCCGACGCTCGCGATCGTGAAGAGCTACCCGGTCGGCGGCCGCTACGACCCGCACATCCGCGTGGCGGGCACGTGCGGCGCGCCGACCGGCCTCGCGCTGTCCGCGGACGAGGCGACCGCGTGGGTGTTCTGCCGCTCGACCGGCGACGTGGCGGCGCTCCGGCTGCACGATCCGGCGGCGGGCGCGGCCGCAGCGACGGCCGGCTCGGCCGCAGCGACTGCGGGCTCGGCCGCGACTCCGGCGGGCTCCGTCGCGGCGTCGGCCGGCGCTGCGCCGACCGCCGCGCCGCCCCCGGAGGGGCCGGCGGCGCTCGTGCACCTCGCCGACGATCCGCTGGGCCCCGAGGTCGCGAAGGGCCGCCGGCTCTTCTACAACGCGCTCGACGGCACGGTGAGCGGCAACCTCGGCTGCGCGGGGTGCCACCCCGACGGGCGCGACGACGGGTACGTCTGGCGCGAGGCCACCTTCAGCACGGCCGACGGCGAGCACGCGAACTTCGTCGGCCGGCCGGAGAACATCCCCGAAGTCGCCAAGAGGAAGGGGGTTCCGCGGCGCACCCCGATGCTCGCCGGCAACGTCGGCGCGGCCGGGCCGTACGGCTGGCACGGCGAGAGCGAGGATCTCGTCTCGAGGCTCCAGACGGGCATGGGGCTGCACCGCTGGGGCGGGCTGCCGATCGACCACACGCCGGCCGGCGTCGCGGCCCGGGCCACGGTTCTCGCGATGTTCCTCCGCCGGGGCCTTGTCGCGCCGCCACGCGCCGAGGGGGCGCCCGACGAGCGGGTGAAGCGCGGCCGGGAGATCTTCCGCAGCGACGAGGCGAAGTGCTCGCGCTGCCACGTGCCCGAGAGCGATTACACGGATCGCATGGCGTACCCGATGCCGAAGCGGCCGCCGCTGCCGGGTTACGACGAGGATCCGCGCCCCGAGTACAAGACGCCGTCGCTGCGCTTCGTGGGCGGGCGGCCGCCCTACCTGCACGACGGGCGCGCCGGCACGCTCGCGGAGCTCATCGAGCAGAACGCCGACCGGATGGGCAAGACCAGCCACCTGTCGCCCGAGGATCGGGCGGCGCTCGTGGCGTTCCTGGAGACGTTATGAGGCTGCGCTTCGCGTGGATCGCCTGGATGGCCGCCGGCTGTGCCGGCGTCCTGGTCGCGGCTGCCGGCGCATCCGGCGCGCAGCAGGGCGGCGCGCGCGCGGCCGCAGCGCCCGACGCCGGCGAGGAGCGGCCCCTCGACGCCGAGCCCTTTCCTGCCGAGCCGTCGAAGCAGCCCACGGCCGCCGAGTGGAAGACCGCGCCTCGCGTCCGCCTCTCCCGCACCGGCCCCGCGGCCGCGGGCTGCCGCGGCTACCGGAGGAGGGAGTGGCTGCGCATCCGCTGCCCTGAGCTCACCGTCTCGGCCATCTCGCTGCTCGGCGGGAAGACCGAGGGCGTGGCCTTCTGGATCGATCCGCCCCGCGGCGGCAGCGAGCTCCCCCGCGGCGGCGAGGTGATGTTCCCGATCCGCCGCGGCGACCGGCGCGTGATCCAGATCCTGACCTTCGGCCCGGGCTACGACGGGCCGTTCACCTTGTTGCCGGCGATCGTCGTCCAGGAGCAATGGCTGGACGACGAGCCGGCGCCGACCGTGACCGCCTCCTGAGACACCATGCGATCCCACACCACGCCCCTGCCCCTCTCCGCGCTGCTCTTCCCTGCCGCCGCGTGCGGCGTCCTCGTCGCCGCGTGCGGCGCCTCCCCGGCTGCCCCCGAGGGCGCCCCGCCCCCCGCGCCGTCGCCCGCTGCGCAGGCCGCGCCGGCAAGCCCCTCCGGAGGCGGCGCGGCGACCGCCCCGGCGCCACCCCTGCCCGGGTCCACCGCGGCCCCGGCGCCGGCCGGCGCCGACCCGGCCGCCGCGCCGGCCGGCAGCGGGCAGGCCTCCGCCTCGGCCGCGCCGGCGCCCCCCTCGGACGGCTGCCCCGACGGCACGGTCCGGGTCCCGGGCGGCAGCTTCGTGATGGGCCCGCTCAAGGTGAAAGCCACCGTGCCGGACCTCTGCATGGACAGGACCGAGGTCACCGCCGAGGCCTACGCCGCGTGCGTCAAAGCAGGCAAATGCACGGATTCATTCGCAAATTGCGCAAAGGAGGCGTCGACCTACGGCGTGCCCGGCAAGGAGAAGCAGCCGATGGTCTGCGTCGACTTCCCGCAGGCCGAGGCCTACTGCGCGGCGCAGGGCAAGCGGCTGCCGCGCGACGGCGAGTGGGAGTGGGCGGCCCGCGGCGGCGAGGAGGCGCGGCCGTACCCGTGGGGCGGCGAGGCCCCGAAGGATCAGCTCTGCTGGTCCGGCGGCGGCACCGTGCGCAAGACCGCGTGCGACGTGGGGAGCTTCCCCGCCGGCGAAAGCCCGCAGGGCATCCAGGACCTGGCCGGCAATGTCTTCGAGTGGACGACGAGCGCCAACGACGGTGGCGGCAAGATGCGCGTCGCCCGCGGCGGCAGCTGGCGTGACGGCATCCCGCCGCTCGTCAGGACGGCGCGGCCGGGAGGGTTCGAGGTGACCTACCGCTGCGGATTCCTCGGCATCCGCTGCGTCGTCGAGCCGGCGGCGCCGGCGGCCAAGTAGGTCGCGCCGCGCCGGTCAGCGCTCGGCGCGTCCGGAGACGCTGTCGCCCGGTCCTCGTCCGTCGCTCCTCCGCCATGTCGCCCCACAGCAAAGGTATCCTCCGCGCCGATGAATCAACCCCATCGCCCCGCGCCCCACAGACAGCATCCCCTCGCGCGCAGGCAGCGGACTCGGCACATCCCACCGCGGGCCTTTCGCGCGCTCACGAGCCCAGCGTCGAAGGAGCGAGCATGACAGAGCATGACAGAGCCAGCTGACCGCGCTCGCGGACGCCTGCTCCGCCCGCGTCTCGCGGCTTGCCTTCCGACCCGGCGCGGCGCACCTTCGCGCCCAGCCACCATGCACAGCGACGATCCCTACGTGATGTCCGCCTACGTCAAGCTCCTCGTGGCCGACGCGGAGCGCTCCGCCTCGTTCTACGAGCTCCTCGGCTTCACCCGACCTCACCAGGATCCGGTGTTCGTCCACCTGCGCTGGGCGCCCCATGCCGATCTCTTTCTCATCGCGACGCCGCCGGGTGTCTCGCTGGCCGGTCAGCGCGGCCTCGGCGTGATCGTCTGTTTCAGCGCGACCGGCGACCTCGGTATCGAGACGATCGCCGCGCGCGCCGCCGCGGCCGGCGCCGCCGTCGACGGGCCGCGCGACCAGCCGTGGCATACGCGGGAGGTCGTCGTCACCGACCCCGACG
The DNA here is from genome assembly GCA_025924095.1 of Sorangium sp. Classification (GTDB taxonomy): domain Bacteria; phylum Myxococcota_A; class Polyangia; order Polyangiales; family Polyangiaceae; genus Sorangium. The sequence goes on along the minus strand of JAICEP010000062.1, from coordinate 8,954 downwards.
GCTACCGCCTCTGCTTCGTCGAGCCGAGCACGCCCCTGCCGGGCTGACGGCCCCGCCCGACGACCGGGGACGCGGCCGCGCGGGCTCGTGTATCATCGCGCCGGCATGTCGTCGGAGCCGTCGCAGCCCAGGCGAATCGGGCGGTATCTGCTGTACAGCCCCATCGCGTCCGGCGGGATGGCGTCCGTGCACCTCGGCCGGCTGGTCGGCGAGGCGGGCTTCGCGCGCACCGTGGCCATCAAGCGGCTGCACCCCCAGCTCGCCGAGGCGCCCGAGATCGCCGAGAGCCTGCGCGGCGAGGCCCGCATCGTCGCGCGCATCCAGCACCCCAACGTGGTCGCCACGCTCGATCTCCTCATCGCCGAGGACGAGGCGTTCCTTGTCATGGACTACGTGCGGGGCGAGTCGCTGGCGCGCCTGCTCCGGGCGGCGCGCGCCCGCGGCGCGCCGGTGCCGGCCCCGATCGTCGCGAGCATCGCGTGCGGAGCGCTCCACGGCCTCCACGCGGCCCACGAGGCGCACAGCGAGTCCGGCGAGCCGCTCGGCATCGTGCACCGGGACGTCTCGCCCGAGAACGTGCTCGTCGGCGTCGACGGGACGACGCGGCTGCTCGACTTCGGCATCGCCAAGGCGCGCGGGCGGCTCAGCACCACCCGCGGCGGGCAACTGAAAGGCAAGCTGCCTTACATGTCGCCCGAGCAGATCCTCTGCGCCGACGTGACCCGGAGGACCGACGTGTTCGCGGCGGGTGTGGTCCTGTGGGAGGCGCTCGCGGGCCAGCGGCTGTTCGACGGCGTCGACGAGGCCGCGCTCATCGGGGCCGTGCTCGAGCGGCCGATCCCGCCCCCGAGCTCGCTCGCGGCGCACGTGCCGCCGGCGCTCGACGCGATCGTGCTCCGGGCGCTCGAGCGGAACGCCGAGGGCCGCCACCCGACCGCCCGCGAGCTCGCGATCGCCATCGAGGACGCGGTCCCGCTCGCGTCGCCGCGCGCGGTGGGCGAGTGGGTGGAGGAGCTCGCCGGCGACGCGCTCGCGCGGCGGGCGGCCCGCGTCGCGGCGATCGAGAGCGCCTCGGCGGCGGGCCTGGAAGACGCCCAGGCGGCGGGCTTGGAAGACGCCCAGGCGGCAGGCCCGGGCAGCGCGGCGGCGCCCCCGCCTGGGTCCGCGACGTCCAGCGGGCTCTCCATGGCGCTCTCCCCGGGAGACGGCGCGCCGCGCGATGTCCCGCCCGCCGCGACGTCGAAGCGCGCGCGCCCGGCCTTCGCGCTGGTGGGTGTGGTGCTCCTCGGCAGCGCGGCCGCGCTCGCAGCGCAGTGGGTGCGCCGCGGCCCGCCCGGGCCGGAGGACGCAGCGAGCGCGGCCCACGCGCCCGCGGCGCAGCCCACCGGCACGGGGGTGGTGGTGCCAGGCGTAACCGGCGCGCCCCCGACCGCAGCCCTGCCGGCGCCAAATCCGCCGGGCGCGATGAGCGCGATCCCCGCCGCTCCCGCCCCGCCGCCCAGCCCGGGGAGCGCGCCGAGCCCGCCGGCGTCGTGCGCCGCCGTGACCGCGCCCGCCCGGAGGCCGGCACGCCCGGCGGCGGGTGCGCGCGCTCCTGCGCCCACGTCGCGCGCGGCCGGCGCCGCCGCCCAGCGCTGCTCCCCGCCCTATACCGTGGACAAGGCCGGTATACGCCGGCTCAAGCCCGAGTGCATGTGACCCGATGAACGCCTCCTCTCCCGCTCGCGCGCGGCCCGCACCCACGCTCGCCGTCGCCCTCGCCGTCGCCGCGGCGCTCGCGCTCACCGGCGCCCGCGCCCGCGCCGAGCCTCACAAGCGGGCGTGCGCCGCCGCCTACGAGCGCGCGCAGGGCCTCCGTCGGGACGGCAAGCTCCTCGCGGCGCGGGAGGCGCTCATCGCGTGCTCGCAGCCGACCTGCCCGGCGGCCGCCGTGGCCGACTGCGGGCCATGGCTCGCCGAGGTCGAGAAGAGCCTGCCCACCGTGGTCATCGCCGCGAGGGACGCGCACGGGCGGGAGCGGCTCGACGTGCGCGTGCTCGTGGATGGGCGCCTCCTCGCGGCGGCGCTCGACGGCAAGGCGCTGCCGGTCGACCCCGGCCCGCACACCTTCCGGTACCAGCCCGCCTGGGGCCCCGCGGTCGAGGAGCGTGTGCTGATCCGCGAGGGCGAGAAGAACCGCGCGCTCACCTTGCCCCTGGGCGCCCCCTCGGCCGGCGCGCCGGCCTCTCCTCCGCCGCCTGCCGCGCCGCCGCCTGCCGCGCCTGCCGCCCCGCCGACCGCCTCGCCTGCCACGCCGCCGACCGCCCCGCCTGCCGCGCCGCCGCCTGCGAAGCCCGCGATTCCCGGGCTCGTGTGGGCGTCCGGCGCCGTCGGCGCCGCGGGGCTCGCCGTGTTCGCCGTCGCCGGCGCGCTCTCGCTGAGCGCCGAGGCCGACCTGCGCGCCACGTGCGCCCCGCGCTGCGCGGCCGACGAGGTGCGCGCCATCCGCGTCCAGCACGCGGTCGCCGACATCGGCCTCGGCGTGGGCGTCGTCGCGCTGGGGGCCGCGGCGTGGTTCTACGCGACCCGGCCGGCCGCGGCGAGTCCTCCGAAGGCCGGCGCGGGCGCGCCCGGGCCGGCGCTCCGGCCGTTCGTCGCCGGTACCGCTGCGGGCCTCGAAGGGGCCTTCTGATGCGTCCCCGGCCGGCCCACGCCGCCGCGGCCGCCCTCGCGGCCGCCCTCGTCTCGGCGTGCACTTTGGTGCGCCCGCTGCACGGCCTCACCTGCGAGCCCGGCGCCGGGAACGCCTCGTGCCTGTACGGCCAGCCGTGCGAGGCCGACGCCGACTGCGCGACGGCCTCGTGCGCCGCGCGCGTGTGCCAGTGCCCCGCCGCCATGGTGACGATCGAGAGCTCGTTCTGCATCGACCAGACCGAGGTGTCGAACGCCGCCTACCGCGCCTTCCTGGCCACGCAGCCGGACGTCGCCGCGCAGGAGCCGTTCTGTCTGTTCAACGACAGCTTCGCGTTCGACACCGGCCCCGGCGCGCCCGACGTGTGCACGACCCGCCGCGAGGACGACCGGCACCCCGCCACCTGCGTCGACTGGTGCGACGCCCGCGCCTTCTGCAAGAGCCTGGGCAAGCGCCTCTGCGGCAAGGCCCACGGCGGCCCGCTGCCGTACGCCGGCGACACGGCGCAGGGCGAGTGGTTCGAGGCGTGCAGCGAGGGCGGCGCGCGCTCTCACGCCACCGGTGAGTTCGACGCGCAGCTGTGCAACGGCGACGGCGACGCGACGGTGCCGGTCGGCGACGACGCCAGCATGGTGTGCGAGGGCGGCTATCTCGGCCTGCAGCACATGAACGGCAACGTCCGCGAGTGGGAAGACGCGTGCTCGGGCGACACCGGCTCCGGCGACCTTTGCAGGACGCGGGGCGGAGCGTTCGACAGCGGGGACTCGCTCGACGAGCTCCGGTGCGACGCGCGCGACGTGCGCGAGCGCGCCGACACGGACCACACCATCGGGTTCCGCTGCTGCAGCGGCTAGCGCCGCGTCGCCCGCGTTCGTCCCTGCTTCTCCGAGAGGCGAGTCCCGAGGAGCCCGCGGTCGTCGCGCGGCGCAAGAGGGCCTGTGTCTGAGCCGAGTTGCCCGCGCGCTTTCGGCTCCGTCGAACGACCGAGCGCTCAGGCGAATCCGCTCGGGTCGCCGCGCCGCGCGGAGGGTCAGATCAAGGCAACCCCGGCACGTTCATCTGCACGACGCGCGCCTTCGTCCCGCCGCCGACGACCAGGAGGGTCTTGCCGTCGGCGCCGCCGAAAGCGAGGTTGGTGCCGCCGGGGAAGTCGCCGATGGTCTGCCCCTCGGGGTTCACGATGGTCCCGCCCGAGAGGTACACGTTGCCGTCGCAGTCGACGCCGATGCCGTCGGCGTTGAGCGGAAAATCGCGCTGATTCGACGTCACGCCGGCCGCGTCCACATCGTAGAGGCCTGCGTTCACCACGTAGAGCCGAGTCTGATCGGGCGATAGCGCGATGCCGTTCGGCTGGTCGCCGCCTTGCTTGATGATCGACAACACCCCCTCGGGATCTCGCCTGAACACCGCGCGCCCGACGCCGGGAGGACGATTTCCGACCTCATAGGTCGGGTTCGTGAAATAGATCGTGCCGCTCTTGTGCGCGATCAGATCGTTCGGTGAGTCGAGCAGCCGGTTCATGTACATGTCCGAGAGGATCGTCACCTGCTTGGTGGCGACGTCGAACGAGCTGATCGAGCGGGTCTTGTGGCTCGCGCCCAGCAAGTTCCCGTCGATCGACGCCGCGAGACCGTTCGCGCCCACGTCCGAGATGAACACCTCGCAGCCGCCGCCAGGCGTATATTTGATGATGTCGCCGGTGAAATTGTTGCCTGCGGCGTGTTGCACGAAGTTGGTGAAGAAGAACGCGTTTTGCGCGGCGATCCACGTCGGGCCTTCGTTGTAACCGTAGTTGTACCGGAAACCCTCACAAATAGCCGTGGAGGTGACCGCCTCCGGCGCCGGGAACGGCCCTTCGGGACACGCCGTCGCCGGGGGCGCCCCGCCCGAGCCGACGGAGCCTCCCGCTCCTCCCACGCCTCCTCCTGTGCCGCCGCTGCTGCTGCTACCGCCGCCGCTGCTGCTGCTGGTGGTGCTGGTGCTGGTGCTGCCCCCGCCGGTGCCAGCCGCGTCTCCCCCGACGCCTCCCGCGCTGCCGGCCGGCTGCGGCAGGGGCTGCTCGGTGTCTGCCGCGTCGCTGCATCCGACGAAGCTTGCCAATATCGCCAATCCAACCCAGTAGAAGCTATGGAGTCTCATGATGCTCCGAGGGTAGGACGACGGAGGCGAATTGGCCATGGGTTTCCCCGCGCGACGTCGACATTCACCCCGAGCCGCGCGAGATCGGACGGGTGGATATCACGCCGCGAGCCGGTGCTCGAGCTCGATCGGGGTGAGCCGCGGGGGCTGTTCGTCGACGACGATCGTGCTGCCCGGGTACCGGCGGACGAGCCCCTCCGCCACCTCGAGCGCTTCCTCCTTCGTGCCGTACGGGAGCGAGTGGGCCACGTACCCCTCGACCGCGACGATCCACCCCCGGCCGTCGGGATCCGGCAGGACGTGATACGCGAATTTTCTCATCATGGCGTCACCTCTCGCCCAGAAGCTAGAGCGACGCCCGCGATCCGCAAGCGACCGGCGCTGCCGCGTTCGCCGAACCCTCGGTCGAGCTGCGCCCCGCGCGAACGCCGAGGAGAGCGCCGGAGCGCGACGGCTCACCCCCCGTCCTTCGCCCTCGGGGAACGACGTACCAGCTCGTCGTAGCAACGGCTCAGCTTCTTGAAGGCGACCTCGCTGGTGAATCTCTCCTGGAAGAGCCTCCTCCCGTTGCTCGACCTCTTCGTCGCAACCTCCCTCTGCCCGTCGATCGCCCTGAGCGCCTCGCCGACCTCGCCGGTGGACACCTCTTTCAGGAAATATGCGCTCTCGTCGCTCAGGATATCCCCCAGGAAGCCCTTCTTGGTGGTGATGATCACGAGCCCCATCATCAGCGCTTCATTGATGGAGTTGTTGTGCCCTTCCCCTTTGTGGCTCGTGGGATAGCAGAAGATGTCGTTCAGCTTGAAATGCCGCAGCACCTCCTTGTGCGGCTGCAATCCAAGGCGCTGGATCTTCAGGTTGGGCTGCTCGGCTTTGGAGTCCATCCACCGCGTGAAATCATCGTGCTCTTTCCCGATGATGGTCAGGCTGATCCTGGTGCCCTGCCTGGCGGCCTCCTCGCAGCCCGAGACGACCTCGTAGACGCCCTTGTCCTTGTAGCAGTACCCCACGAACAGGACCTTGAGCTCTTCATCTCTCAGCTTGTCGGAGACCTCGTCGGGGATCTCTTCCGTCGGGATGAAGTTCGGGAAATAGTGCGCCTCCTTCCCGAACGTCTCCTTGACGAAGTCCAGGTACACGCTCCCCTCGGCGAGGACGACCTTGGAGCTCTTCAGGCAGAAATCGGTGAGGCGCCGCGACAGAGGGTTCGTGCTGCTGTACCACTGCATGAAGGCCCCTGCCTTGATCTCGTACAGGACCGGCTTCCCGACCATCCTGGAGATCAGCACCACGGCGAACTCCCGGGGGATCGCCCCCCGGTACTGCGCGAGGATATGAACGCCGTCTGGCCTCGCCTTCACGAGGCCGGAGACGAAGGCGGAGATGTCCTTGGCAAGCCGCGCGGGAGCGGTGAATGGACCGAAGTCGTACTGGCCTCTCACGGTGTGAAAGCACGGGACGATCGTGAACTCATCGGACCTGAAATGGTTCAGGTACACCGACATGTTGCGCGTGTAGCCGCCGGTGCCACCCCCGTACGCGTTCTTGAGCTTGGACAGCACGGGGCCGAGCAGGAGGATCGTCTTCACTTGAGCTCCTTGAGGATCTTGAACGGGACACCGCCGATGACGCAGTTGGATGGAACATCCTTGTTGATCAGGGTGTTCGCTCCAGCGACGACGTTGCTACCGATGGTGACCCCCCTCAAGACGGTGCATTTGTCCGCGAGCCAGACGTTGTCTCCGATCACGATGGGCGACGTGCTGTACCCCTTCAGGAGCAATCGGTCGCCCTCCATCGTGTAGTTGTGATCGTGATCCACGATCGCCACGTGCTGAGCGATGGTCACGTTGTTCCCGAGGCGTATGGATTCGAACGCGACCACCCTGGAGTACCGGTTGATGACGAAGTTGTCTCCGATGGTCAGGCTGCCGTCCGCCTGCAGCTCCGTGTGGTCGCCCAGGATCGCCTTCCTCCCGAGCTTGAGCGTCCCCCTGGGCGAGACGAGGACGTAGCAGCTCTCCCCGAGCATCCCCACGCCCCCGAGCTCCAGCCTCCGCCCGTGAACCATCTTTGCGAAGGCGAGCCTCAGCACAGAGCATGATTTGTATGCGATGGAGTTCTTTACTATCCTCATGACCGTTTCCTGGGAATGCCGCCCCCGCCCTTCGTCCCTGCGGGCCCTCGTGCTCGATCGCCCGCGCTCACCGCCGGAGGTCGTACTTTTCCAGCTTGTAGAGCAGCGCGCGCCGCGAGATGCCTAGCCGCTTCGCCGCGCGCGTCTGGTTGTTGCCCTCGGCGGCGAGCGCGTCCTCGATGCTCTTCTTCTCCAGCTCGGCGAGGCGCGCCGGCATCGACGCGTCCTCCGCGGGCGCGCCCGCGCTGGCCGGCGCGCCCGCGCTCGGGGGGGCCGCGCCGTCCCCGGCCACCGAGGCCGGCAGGTGCTCGACCGCGATGACGCCGGCCTCGGCCAGCACCACAGCGTGCTCGACCGCGTTGCGCAGCTCGCGCAGGTTGCCGGGCCACGCGTGCGCCTCGAGCACCTGCATCGCGGCGGGCGCGAAGCGCGGCGCCCGCTCCCCCATGCGCTCGGCGACCTGCTGCGCGAAGCGGTGCGCCAGCAGCGCGATCTCGGCGCGCCGCTCGCGGAGCGGCGGCACGCGGAGGACGAACGTGCTGATGCGATAGTAGAGATCCTGCCGGAAACGCCCGGCCGCCACCTCGGCCTGGAGGTCCCGGTGCGTGGCGCACACGACGCGCACGTCGAGCTCGATCTCCTGCGTGCCGCCGATCCGGGCCATGCGCCGGCTCTCGAGCACGCGCAGCAGCTTGGCCTGCATGGCGAGGGGCAGCTCGCCGATCTCGTCGAGCAGCAGCGTGCCGCCCTGCGCCGCCTCGAAATAGCCGATCTTGCGGCGATCCGCCCCGGTGAACGCGGCCTTCTCGTGGCCGAAGAGCTCGCTCTCGAGCAGCGTCTCGGGCAGCGCCGCGCAGCTGAGCTGCACGAACGGGCCGCCGGCGCGCGGGCTCGCGCGGTGGATCTGCTCCGAGACGACCTCTTTGCCCGCGCCCGTCTCGCCGAGGACGAGCACCGTCGTCCGGGCGCGCGCCAGGCGCTGCACCACCTGGAAGACCTTCACCATCGCCTCGTCCGCAACGACGAAGCCGGCGCCGGAGAGCGCGTCCTCCACCAGCGGCGCGGACCCCGGCGGCGTCGACGGTGGAAGACGCGCAGGCGCGGCGATCGCGACGACGATCTCGGCCGGGCCGATGCGGATCACGTCGCCGCCGGCGAGGTCCCGCACGGCGTCGCGCAAGACGGCGCCGTTCACCGAGGTGCCGTTGCGGCTCCCGCAGTCGACGACCTCGAGGGCGTCGCCGTGCCGCGCGACGATCGCGTGGTTGCGCGACACGCGGGGGTCGTCGACGCAGACCGCGGACTCCGGCGCGCGGCCGATCGCGACCACGTCGCCTTCGGTCAGGTCGATCACCCGCGCCGTGCCGTCGGCGGCGCGGACGATGAGCGACGCCTGCCCCTGGGGCGTCCGGCCGCCGAGCGCGCCCTCCGCGGCTTCCAGCTCGGTCGCGACCTCGGCCGCGAGGGGCGGCGGCACCTCGCCTGACGGAGGGGCTGCCAGTCGACGAGGATCTCGCTCCGTCATGCCGTTCGAAGGTTGCGCAAGTGTACGACGCTTGCGCAACGCTCAGCAACGGCGCAGCGCGACACGGGCGCGAGAGCGCGGGGCGAACGCGGAGCGTGCGCTGGCCCTCGCCTTGCAGTGCCTCTCCAGCGCGCACGGAGACGATGCGGGAACCGCCGTCGCCGGGAGCCATCGCGGGGACCGCGGAGCGTCGAGAGCCGCCCCGCGCCGCCGTGCGCCCAGCTTCACGAACCGCACGAACCGAGGAGAGAACCCATGACTTATTCCAGCCGTCCGGCGTCCGTTCTCGCGCGCCGCAGCGCGCTGCGCCACGTCGCCGTGTGCTTGACCGCCACGCTCGCCGCCGCCGGGTGCGGCGCCGATCCGGGCGCCGGCGCGGACGTCGCCTCGGCGGCGAGCGGCGATGCGGTCACGGGCAGCGGCGGCGGCTCCACGGGCAGCGGCGGCGGCTCCACAGGCAGCAGCGGCGGCTCCACGGGCAG
>JAICEP010000061.1 GCA_025924095.1 Sorangium sp. | reverse complement strand
TGGCTCGCCAGCGCGCCCGCCACCCCGCCGAGCGCCTCGTAGCTCGCCCGCGTGAGCAGCCGGCGCTCCCGATCACGCATCTCCCACAGCCTGGCCGCGGTGAACTGCAAGAGCGGCAGCGCGCCCCGCGTGGTCTCCAGCGCGTCGAGGATGCCCTCGACCATCGCCGGATCCTCGATCTCGTGCCGGGCCGCCTCGACCGGCCTCACCAGCGCCTCACGCAGCCCCTCGCGCCCCATCGGCCGGAGGAACACGAGGCCTCGGGTCATCGCCGCCATGAAATGCTCGTGCTCGGCCATCCGCTCGAGGAAATCCGAGCGCACCGACAGGACGACCCGGAGCGGAGACGACGCATCGTCGGCGATGCCCTCGAGGCACGCGAGGAACGCCGCGCGCTCGTCGGCCGGGGCGCCGAGCGTGATGAGCTCCTCGAACTGATCGATGAACAGCAAGAGGCGCCGCTGCGCGCGGCCCGCCCACCCGCGCAGCGCGGCGCCGAGCAAGCCGGGCTCGGCGCGCAGCCGCTCGTTCAGGGCCGCGCGCGTCGCCGCGCCGCTGTCGGGAGCGAGCGCCAGCAAATCGGTGCCCAGGGTCACGGCAGGGCGGATGAAGAGCTCCGCGAGCGCCGCCAGCGGCTCGCGCCCGGGCCGGAGGACGAGCGCCTCCCAGCCCTCGCCGGAGCGCTTGAGCGCCGGGATCACCCCGGCCCGCACGAGCGACGACTTCCCCACGCCCGACGCGCCCGCGATCGCGAGCAGCGGCTGGCTGCGGAGGCGCGCGACAACGCCCGCGAGGTCCTGCGCGCGGCCGAAGAAGCGATCGGCGTCGGCCTCCTGGAACGACGACAGGCCGGCGAACGGGCTCTCGTCGGCGCCGAGATGGATCTCCCGGCGTCCGGGCAGGAGGGGCAACAGCTCGGCCAGGAGCTCCTGCGCCGAGGCGAACCGCTCGGCCTTGCGCTTGCGCAGGCAGCGGTCGATGATCGCGCCGAGCGCGCCGACCTCCGGGTGGCGCGCGCTGACCTCGGGCATCGGCTCGTCGAGGCGCGGCACCGCGACGAGGTCCGGCATCCTGCACGGCGCGAGCGGATGCGCGCCGAGCACGAGCTCGTGGAGCAGGATGCCCACGGCCCAGACATCGCTCGACGGGCCGACCTCCTGGGCTTGCCACTGCTCGGGGGACATGTAAGGCAGCGTCCCGACCAGCGCTCCCGGGTGCGTCAGGCCCAGGTCCCCGGCGACAGGGACCTCGGCGACGAGGCTCGCCTCGTCATCGCGCAGCTTGGCGATGCCGAAATCGACCACCTTGATCGCGCCCGATGCGTCCAGCATGACGTTCTCCGGCTTGAGATCGCGATGAACGATGCCGGAAGCGTGCGCGCTCGCGAGCGCGCGCACGACGGGGACCATCATCTCGACGGCCAGGCCGGGCGGGACCGGCACCGTCGACGTCCGGCTGGGGGCATCGGCGGGCTTGCGGTGCTTCATCCAGGCACGGAAGCTCTGCCCCTCGATGTACTCGAGCACCATGTACGGGAATCCGTCGTGCTCGTTCACCTCGTGGATCGTCACGATATGCTCGTGCTTGCAGCGCGCGGTGACCTGCGCTTCGGCGAGGAAGCGCTGGACTCCGGTGCTGCTCAGCTTCGTGAGGAGCTTGATCGCGACGAGGCGCGCGAGCCGGAGGTCACGCGCCAGGAAGACGACCCCCATACCCCCCCGGCCGAGCTCGCGCAGGAGCTCGTAATGGCCGATGCGGCCGCCGGCCGACGGCGGCGACCTGGCCGGCTCCGACGATGACGGCGGGTCGACCGTCGCGCGCATCGTCTGGGTCCTCATCGTCTCGCGAGCCCCGGCGACCACGCCGGGAGATATAGCCGTTCCAGCGCGCGCCTGTACTCCTTTCACCCGGCGGAGCCCATCCGCGTCCCTGCCACACGGCCTCCGGGTAGATCCCCCGGCTCCGAGCGGCCCAGACCCCCGACGGCACACCCGGGCGCCGGCTTGCCTGGCTGGAGCCCCCGTGCGATCGTCGCCCTATCCTACGTTTGTGCTCGATGTGTCGAACACGAGGTGCGCGCGACGTGCACGGCGAGCCTGGGCGCGCGCTGGACGGGTCGCGAGCGGAGGTCCCACGGACGCCCCGAAGGAGAGGCGCTCGGCTGTCATGACGACGACCCGCAATCGATCCGCTCGAATCGCGCTCTCGACAGCGCAGCTCCTCCTGCCCATCGCCCTCGCGGGCCTGTGCGCTGCGCCCGCGCGAGCCCAGACGCCGCTGCCGCCATGGCACCAGGGGGTCTCCGAGGAGCGACGGCAGCGGGCGCAGGCGCTCTTCGCCGAGGCGCGCGAGCTGCACCGGCGCGGGATGCTCGCCGAGGCGCGGGCCCAGTACGAGGAGGCGCTGGCTGCCTGGGAGCACCCCGAGCTCCGGCTTTATCTTGGGCGGGTGTTGAAGCTCATTGGCCTGCCTCTCCTGGCCCACGAGAACCTGCGCCTCTCCCTCCGCTGGGGGCCCGGCTCGCTCGATGCCGAGAAGGAGCAGGAGGCGCGCGCGGCGATGCGAGCGCTCGTCGAGCGGGAGCTCGCCGCCATCGAGATCCGCTGTGACGAGCCGGGCGCCGTCGTGCTGATGGATGGCCAGCCCTGGTTCGACGGCCCCGGCGCCGAGCGCCGGATGGTCATGCCGGGAGAGCATGTCATCACGGCGAGAAAGAATGGCCACTTCACGGTCGTCAAGCCCATCCTCGTCTTCGCCGGCAAAGAGGCCTCGGGACAGATCGCCCTGAGCGTCGATACCGTCGTCACCAGGCAGCGGTGGGCCACGTGGCTCCCGTGGGCCACGCTCGGCGCAGGCGCGGCCCTGGGCATCGCAGGCGGCGGGCTGATGTTGCATGCCTACGCGGACCACAACGCAACAGACCGGCGCCTTCGGAACGGCTGCGCTCCGTGGTGCGAGGCGCTCGCCCGTGACGCGTACGATCGCAGCGTCCTCGAGAACCGGCTGGCGATCGGCGCCCTCGTCGCCAGCGGAGCGGCCGCGATCACGGGGACGGTCCTGCTCTTCATGAACACGCAACACGACCGCACCGAGGATCGCGGCGGCGTGAAGATCGAGATCCGGCCCACCGCGTCGCCCGATACCGCGGCGCTGTCGGCTCGGCTCGTGTTCTGATCGCGCGGCCACGGCGAGGCCGGGCAGCCGAGCCCCATCACGGGCTCCGCTTCCCCTCCCGCGCGAAGATACCGAATTGCTTGAGCTTGAAGGTGAAGGTGCGGACAGGCATCCCGAGGAGCGCCGCCGCCCGTTTCTGGACCCCGTCCGCGGCGTCGAGCGCCTGACGCATGCGCGTGCACTCGATTTCTCGGAGCTCCTCGGCGATGGGCTTGAAGCGGGGAGGACCCGCGGCGGGCAGCGCGGCGGTCTCCGCCGCGGGCCGCGGCGGGACATCGATGCCGGCGATGCGCTCCGGCAGACTCCATGGCTCGATCACGGGGCCGTCCGCCGTGGCGGCGGCGTACTCCATGGCGTTCTTGAGCTCACGCACGTTGCCGGGGAACGGATGCGCGAAGAGCGCGGCGAGCGCGGCCTCCGAGAGATCGAGCGCGGGCCGCCCGGTCCGGGCGCGCGCCTCGGCGAGGAACAGGCGGGCCAGAATCGGCAGCTCGCGCGGCCGGTGCCGGAGCGGGGGCAGCTCGACGACGGCGGCGCTCAGGCGGAAGAGCAGGTCTTGTCGGAAGCGGCCGGCGCGGACCTCGGCCTCCAGATCGCGGTTCGTGGCGGCGACGATCCGGAGGTCCACCTCGCGCTCGCGCACGTCGCCCAGGCGCGTGATCCGCTTCGCCTCGAGCGCGCGGAGCAGCTTGGCCTGCACGCCGAGGGGCAGCTCGCCGATCTCGTCGAGGAAGACGGTGCCGCCATGCGCCCGCTCCAGCAGGCCGGGCTTGGGCGCCCGCGCCTCCGAGAACGCGCCCCTCTCGTAGCCGAAGAGCTCGCTCTCCACGAGCGTCTCCGGGAGCGCGGCGCAGTTGAGCGTGATCAGCGGCTTCTGGGCCCGCGCAGACCAGTGGTGCATGGCGGCGGCGGCGTTCTCCTTGCCCGCACCCGTCTCGCCAAGGACGAGGACCGGCAGATCGCTCGCCGCGAGGCGCCGGATCAGCTCGAACAGCCGGATCATGGCCGAATCCGCCACAACGACGGTGCGCTCGCCGATGACGTGCCGGACGGCCGTCTCCGAGGCGGAGGCGATCGCCCCCGGAGCGGCGATCGACGCGGCGGTCCGCGCGCCCGCGAGGAGCGTCTCGGTGTCGCCGCCGTCGAACGGGTAGCACGCCAGTCCGCCGCGCGCCTCGGGGGCCAGCGGCGCGATCGCATCGAGCACCTGGAGCACCGCGGCGCGCGCCAGCGCTCCGCCGAGCTCGGGGAACCCGATGGCCAGGTGAGAGGCCCCGTCCCAGGCGACGATGTCCATCAACCGGAGCGCCGAGAGCGCCCGCTGCTCGAGCGTCGTGCGCATCTGCACGGGCCCGAGGGACACCACCGCCAGGCCGAACGGCCGCGCCGAGTCGGCGGCGCGCTCGATCTCCTCCTCGACGCGCCGGCGCAGCCGGCCCATCTCGATGAGAGCGCTGCCCCTCGACGGCAGCTCGCGCCGGAAGATCAGCGTTGTATCGCCGATGGTGATGACGTCGCCGGAGCCGAGCGTGCGCGAGCCCTCGATGCGCTCGCCGTTGACGAGCGTCCCATTGTGGCTGCCGAGATCGGCGATCCGGATCTCGCCTCTGGAGAAGGCGAGCTCGGCGTGCCGCCGGGACACCGCGGCGGTGTCGAGCCTCACGTCTGCCTCATCGCTGCGCCCCACGATGAGCACGCCGTCGTCGGGCAGGGCGCGCCGGTACGACGAGGAAGCGCCGATGACGAGGAGGTAGGAGTAGATTCCTGGGCTGTCCGGGGACTCGCGCAGTTCGAAGGTCTGCGTCGTCAACGGCGAGCTCGCGGGGCCGATCATCAGCCTGAAACTATAGTCGAAGCCCTTGCGCATGCAAGCTGCGGGCCTCTCGGGTCAGCGCCGGGCTACAGCGCTTTCAGCAGCTCAAGCGCCGATGATGTGACCGCGACGTTTCGAAGGAATTCTCTCTCCTCGCCCCGGAACCTTCGCTGCCGGCACCTGTCAAGAGCGTTATCCAAGGAGGCACTCGTCATGGCTGAAGCTTTCCATATGGGCGGCTGGGGCATGTACCCCACGCTCGTCTTCGGGCTCCTGCTCCTCGCCGCATCCGTCCGTTATGCCATCTCGCCCGAGCGGCGGTTCGTACCGCTCCAGATCAGCCTCGGTATTCTGACGCTGGTGTCCGGCGGCCTCGGGTTCGTCAGCGGCACCATCAAGTCGCTCACGTTCATCGGCGCGGTGCCGCCCGATTCGCGCTGGCTCTGGATCGTCGGCCTCGGCGAGTCGCTCAACAACGTCGCGCTGGCGCTCGCGCTCCTCATCCTCTCGTCCCTCGCCGCCACCGTAGGGGCTTATCGCTTGTCGCAGATGAACCCCGCCCGCTGACGCCCGCGCCCCGAGCCCCCCCGGCGCGCCGCCGCCGGGGGACGCGGCGGCAGGGCTATGTGCGCTGGGCGGCGGCGATGGCGACGCGCCGCTCGATCCCGAGGAACAGGAGCGGGATCGCGAGCGTGAACGCGATCGAGAGGGCGGCGACGACCGGCATGCCGTCGAGGCGCCTGTCCGGGAGCTCGTGGAGCAACCTGGCCGACCAGAACGCCGCGATCGCGGCCGCCATGTGCTGCACCGCCGACTGCATCGAGGTGAAGCGCGCCCGCTCGGCGGGGCGCGGCACCTTCGACGTGAGCGTGTTGTACGAGACGTTGCGGAACGTCATGCCGAGCATGAAGACGATGAAGATGCCGAGCACCGGCAGCCCCGGCACGTACGAGAAGAACCCGGCGTAGAGGATACCGACGAGCACCGCCGCTCCCACGGAGCCCGTCTGGAACGCGCCGAAGCGATCGACCAGCGGGCCCACGGCGCGCATCGCGACGAAGCTGACCACGCCCCCCGCGAAGTAGAGCAGCCCGAGCCGCTCGCGCGGGTAACCGAGGTTGTACTGCACGTAGGCGGAGATGTTGGGGATCACCAGGAACGACGCCATCGTCACGATCGCCGTCGTCGCGTACGAGAGCATCACGAGCGGCCGGCCGAGGAGGGCGCGGAGCTCGCTCGGGGCGCTGCCCGACGACGGCGCGCCGGCGAGGTGATCTCGCATCGAGGGCAGCAGGAAGATCGCGAGCCCGGCGACGAGCAGCCCGAGCGCCGCGACGGCGAAGAACGGCAGCGGGAAGCCGCCGCGCCGGGCGAGCTCCAGCCCGGCCGGGATGCCGAGCACCGAGGCGACCGAGAACGAGCCCATCACGACGCCCATCGCCTTGCCGCGCCGCTCGGGCGGAATGACGTCGGCGACGATGGAGAACGCGACGGAGGTCGCGGGCCCGCCGAACGCCCCGGCGAGCACGCGCGCCGCCAGGAGGCTCGGCAATCCGGTCGCGAAGCCGCCGGCCGCGGTGCCGACGACGAGGCCGAGCATCGTCACCGCGAGCGCGCTGCGCCGGTCGAACCGGTCGAGGAAGAACGCGCCCGCGAGGCCCGAGAGCGCGGCCGCCGCCGTGTAGCTACCGCCGATGAGGCCGATATCCGACATCGAGATGCCGAGGGCGACCGCGAAGTCGGGCCCGAGCGGCATCACCATCACGAAGTCGAGGACGTTGATGAACTGGACCGCAGCGACGAGAAAGATGATGCTCCGCTCGGAGCGACGTGTGGACACAAGGATCCACTCTAACGTCAGAGCGACGCTCGGACGAGAGGATACGAGCCGCCGAGGCGCCAGGGTCGTCCGGGGCGCGGGCGGCGCCGGTGGTTGCCCCCGGGGCAACGCCAGGTTGCGCGTGCGCACCGTTGTCCCTCCCCGTGGGGCACTTTACAATGGCTGCCATGGATCGCCGCACTGCCCTCGGTGCCCTCGCCGCGACGCCCGTGGTCGCCGCGTGCGCCCGCGCCGAGCCCTCGCCCAGCCGCACCGATGAAGCCGCGCTCGCCGCGGAGGACGTCGTCCGCGACGTCGCGCCGCTCGGGCTCGGGTCCCCCTGGGAGACGCTCGACCCGTTCCTGTTCTGCGTCCACCACGACGACGCGTACCCGGCCGGCAACGAGCGGATGGGGCCGGCCGCCTCGCTCGCGGGCCGCGCCATCGGCCGCGATTTCGCGGGCAAGGACGGCTGGCGCATGTACCACGGCGGCGTGGTCCCCGGCTTCCCGCAGCACCCGCACCGCGGCTTCGAGACGGTGACGGTCGTGCGGCGCGGGCTCATCGATCACTCGGACTCGCTCGGCGCGGCCGCGCGCTACGGCCGCGGCGACGTCCAGTGGCTCACGGCGGGGAGCGGCGTCGTCCACGCGGAGATGTTCCCGCTCATCGAGAAGGACGGGCCCAACCCGCTCGAGCTCTTCCAGATCTGGCTCAACCTCCCGCGCGCCGACAAGCTCGCCGACCCGCAGTTCGTGATGATGTGGGGCGACACGATCCCGAAGCAGCTCGTGCGCGACGCCGCGGGCAGGGCGACCGAGCTCACCGTCGTCGCCGGCAACTTCGGCGAGCTCCGCCCGCCGGCGCCGCCGCCGCGGTCGTGGGCGGCGCGCGCGGACGCCGACGTCGCGATCTGGACGCTCACGATGGCGCCGGGCGCGCGGTTCGCGCTGCCGGCCGCCTCGCCCGGCACGAAGCGCGCGCTCTACTTCTTCCGCGGCACCGAGCTGCGCGTCGGCGCCCGCCGCGTCCCCGCGGGCCACAGGATCACGCTCCGCGACGGCGCCTCCGCGCTCCTCGAGAACGGCCCCGACGAGGCCGAGATCCTGCTCCTCCAGGGCCGGCCCATCGGCGAGCCCGTCGCGCAGCAGGGCCCCTTCGTGATGACCTCGATGGCCGAGGTCCAGCAGGCCTTCATCGACTACCGGCGGACCGGCTTCGGCGGGTGGCCGTGGCCGAGCGACGACCCGGTCCACCCGCGCGCGGACGGCCGGTTCGCGCGGTACCCCGACGGGCGCATCGACAAGGCGGGATGACCCTCGCCGGCGCGAGCCCACCGGCGGCGCTCCCTGAACGCCGTCCGGAGCGGGCGCCGCGGACCCCGAAGCTCTGATAGACGTCCTTCGTCCCGGGGACGTACTCTTCGTCCCGGGGACGTACTCGAGGACCGCGCCGGTCACCGCCGCGCGCACCTCGGCGGCGGTGACCTCGCGTGTCGAATCCGAGCAATCGAACCGACGAGCCGACCGAGCCGCGGCAGCCCCGAAGAATGGGTGAGCAGGTGCCGTAGTGTGAACCGCGGCGAGTCGGCGGCTCCTTATCTTCTGAGCACCGCTCTGGATCTCACGGGCTCCGTGAAACAATAGCCGTAGGACTCCGCGGCTCCGGCTCTGGTGGAGGTGCTCGATGTACAGCTCGAACATCGCGCGCGCCGCGAGGGCCGGATCTCCACGAGGGCGAGGAACGTCTTGGTCGAGATCCACAGCTTCCGTCCGCCCGCTCCGGTGATGCGCTCCGCTGATGCGCTCCGGTGATGAACAAGCGCCGACTGAGAGCGCCGACACGGGACATCGACCACGCTTGACAGGCGTTGCGCTCCAGACAATCATGCGCTAAATGTGGCGGTTAGCACGTGGTGCCCTGAATGCAGCTCGAGCCAGACAACGATACGCCGCTTGACGAACAGGTAGCCGCGCTTCGGAGGCGCGTCGCGGAGCTGGAGGAGGAGCTGGCCGAGGCGCGACGGCCGCGCGCGCAGAGGCCTTCGGAGCAGCCGCATGGGCTGTTGACCCAGTTCTTCTCGGTGGACGCCTCCGGCCACGCCGCGCTCCTCGACGCGATCCCGGCGATGGTGTTCTTCAAGGATCGAGAGCACCGCTACCTCGCCGTCAACAAGGCCTACGCCGATCACTATCGCCTCTCGGCCGAGAAGATCGTCGGGAAGCGCGACGAGGAGATCTTCGTCCCGGAGGTCGCGCGCAGCTACCGCGAGAACGACGAGATCATCATGTCGGACGGAGTCCCGCGGCTGAACGTGGAGCTCCGGTGGAAGCTCGAGGACGGGAGCGACGGCTGGACGCTGGAGAACAACGTCCCCTTCCGCGACGCCAGCGGCCGCGTGATCGGGATGGTCGGGGTCGTGGTCGACATGACCGCGCGAAAGAGGACGGAAGAGGCGCTGCGGCAGATCGAGTCCGACCTCCTCGCCAGCCAGTCGCGGCTCCTCGAGACGATAGCCGCCCTCTCGACGCCGCTCCTGCCGATCGACGAGGGGGTCCTCGTCCTGCCGCTCGTCGGCCACCTCGACAGGGCGCGGTGCCGCCAGCTCATGACAGCGCTGCTGCAAGGCGTGGAGCGCCATGACGCCGAGCTCGTGATCCTCGATCTCACCGGCGTTCCGCTCATCGACAGCGACGTCGCGGATCACCTCCTGCGCGCGGTGCAGGCCGTGTACCTGCTCGGCGCGCAGTGCGTCCTGGTCGGCATGTCCGCGAGCACCGCCGGCTCGCTCGTGCAGATGGGCGAGGCGCTCGACGAGCTCGTCCTCCTGAGAGACCTCCGGGCCGGCGTGCGCTACGCGATGGCGCGGCGGAGGGCCATGGCCCACCCCCCTCCGATGATGCACCGGTAAACGGCGAGCCACGCCGCCCCGCTCTCCCGCTCTCCCTCGCCGCTCGTCGGGCGGCCTTCGGTGGGACTCAACCTCTCTCCTCGCACCTCCACCCAGCGTGCGCGACTCTGGACGCGAGCCCACGCCGCGGCGGAGTCCACCGGCGCGCGGTTGCGTGGCGGCGTGGCGGCGTGGCTCAACGACGCGTCGATGCGCCAGATCCCACTTGACGGTCTGCCGCCGGACTGGTGACATCGCTTCGGGATCATCCTCACGAAGGTCGGTTGGAAGGTCGGTTGATCGCCTGGCGCACAGGCGCGGACCAGAGCTCGTCTTCGGGGCTGAATCGCCTCCTGGCTGGGCTCGTTCTGCCTCGGATGAACGTCACGATGGGAGGCACGGAGGCCTTCACGAGGATGCTTGTCGACCCGAAGCTGCGCGCGCCGTCGCGACAGTGCGGACAGGCGCCGCCCCGCTGGCTCGCGCTGGGCCGCGCTCTCCCCGGCCGGGCTCGCCTGCCGCTCGGGGCGGCGGGCTTTCTGCTGATGATCGCGGTCTACGCCTGGCTCCCGGATCGCGACGGGGCGAGAGCCGCCATCGTGCCGACGCTCGCGAGCATCGGGCGCGCCATGGCCGACGCGCTCGTCGCGAAGGAGCTCTGGATCGACGTCCAGCACAGCTTCCTGCGCGTCACGGCCGGGTTCGCCGCCGCCGCGATCCTGGCGGTCCCCCTCGGCGTGCTCGCCGGCGCGTTCCGGTCGATCGCCGCGCTGCTCGAGCCGCCGACCGAGTTTCTCCGCTACGTCCCGGTGCCGGCGCTGATCCCGCTGGTCATGATCGTGGCGGGCATCGGCGAGGGCGCGAAGGTCCTCCTTGTGTTTCTGGGCACCTTCTTTCAGCTGCTGCTCATGACCGCCGACGAGGTGCGGCGGGTCCCGGCGCCCCTGCTCCACGTCAGCCGGAGCCTGGGAGCGAACCGGCGCGAGATCGTCTGGCGCGTCCTGACCCCGGCCGCCCTCCCCGGGATCTGGAGCGCGCTGCGCATGTGCAACGGCTGGGCGTGGAGCTACGTCGTCGTCGCCGAGCTCGTGGCGGCGACCGAGGGCCTCGGCTTTCGCATCCTGCGCTTCTATCGCTTCCTCCAGACGCCGAGCATCTACGCCTACCTGCTGGTGCTGGGGCTCCTCGGCCTCGGGCTCGACTGGGTGTTCCGCGCGACCTCGCGCCGCCTCTTCCGCTGGACGCCGGGAGGCGGGGCATGAAGCTGTCGCTGCGCGACGTCGGCAAATCGTACTCCGGTCGCGGCGGCGCGACGAACGCCCTCGCGCCGCTCGACATGGACGTCCGCGAGGGCGAGTTCATCAGCCTGTTGGGCCCCTCCGGGTGCGGCAACTCGACGCTCCGGCACTGCGTCGCCGGGCTCGAGCCGGCGACCGCCGGCGCCGTCGCGCGCGACGGCGAGCGCGTCCTCGGCCCCGGCGCCGAGATCGGCCTCATGTTCCAGCAGCAGACGCTGTTCCCCTGGCTGAGCGTGCGGGAGAACGTCCGCTTTCCCTTGACCCTCGCCCGCAACCGCGCGCGCGCGCCCGGGGGCGCTCGCGACCGGCAGGCGGCCCGGGTCGAGAGCCTGCTGCGCCTGGTGGGGCTCTGGGACTTCCGCGACGGCTACCCCGCGGAGCTGAGCGGCGGCATGCAGCAGCGCGCCGTCCTCGCGCGGGCGCTCGTCGTGCAGCCCGAGGTGCTGCTGATGGACGAGCCGTTCGGCGCGCTCGACGCCCAGACGCGCGAGCAGATGCAGGAGCTCTTGCTCCACCTCATCCAGCACCACCGCATCACGACGCTGTTCGTCACGCACGACGTGGACGAGGCCCTGCTCCTCGCCGATCGCATCGTCGTCTTCTCCGAGCGGCCGGGCCGCGTCCTGGCCACGCTCGACGTGACCTTCGCGCGGGCGGCCCGCTCGTCGGAGCTCAAGCTCGACGAGGCCTTCCTGCACCAGAAGCGGGAGATCATGGCGTTGCTGCGCGGGCGCCCTCGATCCGAGACACAGCGCGACCGCCTGCTGTTCGGGCTCACCAACACGCAACTGGAACAGGGAGAAGGGGGATCATGAAACGAAGGACCGTCTTGCAAGAGCTCGGGGCAGCGCTGGCCTGCCTCGTCCTGTCCGTCGGCTGCTCGAACAAGGACGCGGCGCCGAGCGACCCGGGCGCCGCCGCCGGGTCGAGCGCGCGCGCCGGGGCCGCGGCGCCGCCTCCCACGCAGATCAAGCTCACCGTCGGTCACGACCTGTGGATCGGCTACTCGGGCGTCTTCCTCGCGAACGAGCTCGAGCTCTTCAAGAAGGCCGGGTTGAGCGTCGAGCTCAAGCCGTTCTCGAACCCCGGCGACACGCTCGCGGCGCTGGCCTCGGGCCAGCTCGACGTCGGCCTCACCACCCTGCAGAACCTCGCGGTGCTGAACGGCAACAGCGAGACCGACGTCGTGGCCATCGCCCTGGTCGACAGCTCGAACGGCGCGGACGCCGTGGTGGCGAGGGAGGGCATCGCGACCCTGGCCGATCTCAAGGGCAAGACGGTCGCCCTCACGCTCGGCGAGGTCAACCACATGCTGTTCCTCTTCGGCCTCGAGAAGAGCGGTATCGGCCCCGGCGACGTGAAGATCACGAGCATGAGCGCCGACGACGCCGGCGCCGCGTTCGTCGCCGGGAAGGTCGACGCCGCGGTCACCTGGGAGCCGTGGATCACCAAGGCGACAAAGCACGGAGGCCACGTGATCTTCACGAGCGCCAGCATGCCCGACACGATCACGAACTCTGTGGTCGTGCAGCGGTCCAAGCTCGCCTCGGGGAGCGAGGCCTACGGGAAGTTCATCAGCGCCATCGATCAGGGGGTCCGGACATTGCGGAGCGAGCCCGAGAAGGCCTATCCTATCATCGGCAAGTACTTGAATGCTTCACCCGAGGACGTGAAGGGCATGCTGAGCGGCGACAAGATCTACGACCTGGCCGACAACAAGCAGCTCTTCGGCACCGCGGACAAGGCCGGCCCCGTCTATGCATCGTTGAAGTCCGTCGTCGACTTCACCGTCCAGTCCAAGCTCGTCAAGAAGGCGCCGGCGCCGGAGTCGCTGCTCGACCCGAGGCTCGTCCGATGAGCCGCGACGAGGCGCTCATGGCGCGGGCGCTGGAGCTCGCGCGCGGCGCGCAGCGCGCGGGCGAGCCGCCGTTCGGCGCCCTGGTGGTCGCCCCCGACGGCACGATCGTGGCGGAGGCGACCGACGAGGTGAACGGCCAGCGCGACCTCACGTACCACGCCGAGGTGGGCGCCGTTCGCCGCGCCTGCGCGGCCGTCGGGCCAGACTTGCGGGGCTACACGCTGTACACGACCGTGGAGCCCTGCCCGATGTGCTTCACCGCGGCCTGGCTCGCCCGGGTGAGCCGCGTCGTCTTTGGCTGCACGATGCGGGAGGTCACGGCGGCGACCGGCGGCGCGCAGCGCGAGCTGGCCGTCCCGGCGCGCTGGATGAACGAGAACTCCGGCGCGCCGCTCGATCTGGTCGGCGGCGTCCTCGACGATCAGTGCCTCGCGCTGTTCGGCCAGGCGTAGCGCGCTCGGGACTGGCGGGCTCGCCCTCGGGCCTCTGCGCGCGGGGACTGTTGCTGAGGAAGCAGCGCCGCTGAACCGCTGCTCGGATCCGAGCAGCGCGCGGGGCGAGCGCGCCGGAGGGGCGCCGAGATCTGCGGCCAGGAGGGCAAAACCCACCGGCGCCGGGGCCGAGGCACGCGCGTTGCAGCCAGCGTTTGACAGCTGACGGCGCTCCGGCGCGGCCATCGACCCTCACCGGCGACATCGGCGCGCCCCTACCCTTCTCCGGAGTCTTCATGACCGACCGTATCGCTCGTCTCAAGGCCTCCCGCTCCGTGGCGGTCAAGGAAAAGCTCGACTACCCCGTCATCGACACGGACATCCACACCAACGATTACTCGCCGGCGCTCGAGGATTTCGTCGCCACGTACGGCGGCGCCAAGCTCGTCGACGATCTGCGCAAGGCGCTGAGCTCCCGGCGCCGCAACGCCGAGAACAGCAGCGGCAAGGACTGGTACAGCCAGACGCCCGAGGAGCGCCAGCATCACCGCACGGTCAGGTCCCCGTGGTGGGCGCGGGTGACGCGCAACACGCTGGACGTGGCCACGTACCACCTCCCGTCGCTGCTCGCCGAGCGCCTGGAGGAGCAGGGCTCCGACTACTCGGTGCTGTTCCCGAACAACACCCTCGCGCCGCTGGCCGTGAAGGACCCGAGCGCGCGGCAGGCGCTGCAGCGCGCGATCAACCATTATCACGCCGAGCTGTTCCGCAAGTACAGCGACCGCCTCACCCCGGTGGCCGGCATCCCGCTGAACACGCCGCAGGAGGGGATCGAAGAGCTGGAGTTCGCCGTCAAGAAGCTCGGGCTCAAGGCGATCAACATCGCCGGCGGCGTGCGCCGCCCGATCAAGGCGATCGCCGAGAAGTACCCGGCGGACCAGCACCCGGAGATCGCGAAATACGCGACTTACATCGATTTCTACGGTCTGGACAGCGAGCACAACTACGATCCTTTCTGGGCGAAGGTGGTCGAGCTCGGGGTGCCCGTGCTCACCCACTATGGCAGCCAGGGCTGGACGGGGCGCTCGTCGATCAGCAATTACATGAACAACCACATCGGCCATTTCGCCGACGGCTCGGAGGCGTTCGCCAAGGCGCTGTTCTTCGGCGGCGTCACCCGCCGCTTCCCGGGGCTGCGCATCGGCATGCTCGAGGGCGGGGCGGACTGGGGCGCGCGGGTCTACATCCACCTGGTCGACCGGTTCCACAAGCGCGGCCCCGAGGGCCTGAAGCACTACGACCCGGCGGCGACCGATCGCGCGCTCCTGGCCGAGCTGTTCCGGCGGCACGGCGCGGATCTCGTGAAGGGGCGCTCCATCGAGGGCGAGCAGCTGATCGCCGACACGCTCGGGGCCAGCTACACGAGCGACGCGCGCCAGCCTGGGCCGGAGCACCGCAACGACTTCGCGGCGGCGGGCATCGAGAAGGTGGAGGACATCCGCGATCGCTGGGTGAACAACTTCTTCTTCGGGTCCGAGTCGGACGACCGCACCCTCGCCGCCGCGTTCAACGACAAGGCGAACCCGCTCGGCGCGAAGATCAACGCCATCTACTCGTCGGACGTCGGCCACTGGGACGTCCCCGACCTGACCGAGGCGCTCGCGGAGAGCTGGAGCCTCGTGGAAGAGGGCGTCATCAGCGCCGAGGACTTCAAGGCGTATGTCTTCGAGAACCCGTACAAGCTCTACACCGAGGCCAACGCGAGCTTCTTCAAGGGCACGCGGGTCGAGGAGAAGCTGAAGCGGCAGGCGTCGGCGAGAGGCGCCGGCGACGAGCGGCGCGGCCCGCAGCCGGGCGCCCGGAGCGAGGGCTCCCCCGGTAAACCGGTCGAAGTGAGCGCGTAGCCGCGACGACATCGGCTGTCGCCCGGCCGGCCGGCCGCCGCGGCGAGCCCGACGGCGCGGCTCACCGCAGGTGCGCGAGCGGGAGCCCCGCGACGGGCGCGCGGAACGTGAGGAGCCGCGGCATCGCCAGCGATCCCATGTAGCAGGTGCGGAGATCGGGCCCGCCGAACGTGATGCTCGTGGGCAGCTGCACGGTGTCTCCGGCGCAGGCGCCGAGATCGGCCGGCTCGATGGTGCCGCTCCGCTGCTTCACGGTCATCGCCTCCAGGACCGCGGGGCGCGGGTCCTCGAAGACGGTCTGGTGGCTGCCGTCGGGGAAGATCACGGCGAGGCCGTTGCGGCAGACGGCCGCCACCCAGAGGTTGCCCTCGGCGTCGAAGGCAAAGCCGTCCATGTACCCGCCCACGCCGAGGCTGTCCGGGCCGAACTGCTCGGGATCGCCCAGGCTGCCGTCGTCCCGCACCGGGAAGCGGAGGAGGCGGCCGGGGATGGTCTCGACGGCGTAGAGGAACTCCTCGGCGGCGTCGAGGCGCACCTCGTTGGTCATGCTGATGTTGTCGGCCACGATGCGCGGGCCCTTCTCGTCGACGAGCACGATGTACCCGTCGCGGAGGTTGCCCGCGACGGCGTTCCACCACGGGAGCTGCCGTGTCAAGACGGAGATCCAGAGGCGGTCCCGCGAGTCGATGAAGCAGAAGTTCACGGCGCCGAGGGGCTTGCCGTCGATGGAGTCGAGGAGGACCTCGGACCGGCCGTCGCGGTGGAGCTTGTAGACCTTGCCGCCGGACAGGGCGGCGACGATGAGGTTCCCCTGCCGGTCCATCGCCATGCCGTTCGGCTCGCCCACGTCCGGGCCGAGGGTCGCCTGCCGGCCGTCCGGATCGATGCGCGTCGCGATGCCGCGGGCGTCCGAGGTCCAGAGGGTGCCGTCGGCCTCTGCAATCACACACTCCGGCCGGACAAGCCCCTGCCCAACGTGCTCGATCCGCGACGGATCGAGGGTGAAGCCCCTCACAGATGACATGAATTGACCTCCCGGCACGGCACCTCGCCGCGCGCGCTCGACGCGGGCGAGCATAACATCCCCGTCCCGTTCACGAGGGGGATCTTCCTTGCGCTGACCCCGGGGACGCCCTGGTAGCGAGGTCGGGATGGAGCTCGGGCCAGCCCAGCTCAGGTGCGGGACTCGGAGGTTCGTGGAGGCCCGGATGTGGGCAAATTCTCGCGGTAGCGCTAGCTCGCGACCGTGACAGGCAGCCCCAGGAACCGGCTGTACCGCTCGATCGCCCTTTGCAGGGCGGCCTTCTCGCGCTTCTTTAGCCGTAGCGGGAGATTCATCGTGACCGTGACCGCTCTTCTCTGGATCGTGCGGCGCCAGCCGCCGACGACCCGGCCGTCGAGCACGACGAGGTGCGCCATGAGCGCGTCGCCGGCAGCGCGCTGCAGCGCGGGGTCGAGCGTCGCGCTGTGGTCCTTGTAGGCGATGACGTATTCGTCGTAGTTGGGCAGGAGGTGAACGAACGGTGTCTCGAGCTCGCCGCAGCGCGCCTGTTTGGCCGCGAACCAGTGGACCTTGCCGTCGACCGTCTCGTGCTGAAGGTGTGCGCTGGCCATCTCGATGCCGGCCCTGGCCTCGGTCAGGGTGAGCCCCGACCACCAGGCGAAGTCCTTCACCAGCGCTGGCCCGTGGCTCGCGAAGTACCGTCTCGTGAGCTCGGCCAGCGCCTCGTCGTGCCCCTGCGTCTTCGCCCTCGGGGCTCGCTCGTCGAGCAGGGCATAGGTGAACTGCTTGCCGCGGAGCGGGCCACTGCAGACGATCGCGTCCAGCTCGGCGCGCATCAGCAGGCAGGCGAGCCGCAGGCCGCTCGCGCGGATGCCGGCCTCCTCGTACACCCGCGCGATCTCCGTCCGTGTGAGGTGGGCACCTC
>JAICEP010000060.1 GCA_025924095.1 Sorangium sp. | reverse complement strand
GCATCAGGTTCGAGAGCGTCTCGAACGTCTGGTTGTGCGACAGCTTGACGTCGAGCACCTCCCTCGCCATCGAGCCGATCGGATCGTCGCGATCCCCGAACGCCCGCGCGGCCGTGCGCGCGAGCTCGCGCCACGCGCCGAGCGCCAGGCCGTCGCGCGTGCGCGTGCGGCCGTAGAAGTCGAGCAGCGCGCCCCACCCCGGGGGAACGCCGCCCGCGCCGCTCGGGCTGATCGGGCTGCTCGGCCTGCCGCCGCTCGCCGGGGCCACCGACCCGCGCCCGCCGCCCGATCCGGCCCCATCGCCCGAGCCGCTCGCGCTCCCCCCGCCGCCGCGCCCCGACCCGGGCGGCGCGCTTCCTCCGCTGAAGAACGCCGAGACGAGCACCGTCGCGATGAACCGCCACGTGCCCTCGAGCACGTCGAACAGCATCTTCACCCGCTCGATCGCGCTCGACGCCCCGATCGCCGCCCGCACCCGCCCCGCGATCGGATAAGGCAGGCCGCCGCTCAGGGCCGAGAGCACCCCGTGCGGATCGCCGCACTCGCGCGAGATCTCCGCCGCCCGCGCCCCCGCGTCGGCGCCGTGCAGGAGCTCCCACGACAGGGTCCGCGCGTGCTCGACCCGGCCGTCCAGGATCGGCGGCCGGGCGTGCCAGTCGCACTGCACCGCGCTCGCCATCACCGCCGGATCCGCCTTCCGGGGTACGCACGCGGCGACCACGCCGGGCGCGAGCGGCGCGATCAGCGCGCCGGCGCCCGCGTGGCTCGCGACGACCGCCGCGAGCTCCTGCGCGAGCGCGCCGATGACATGCGGCCCGACGCCGAAAAGCGCGCTCTGCTCCTCGATGCCGAACAGGACCGTCGCCCGGCGCCCGCTCCGCGACGCCTCGATCACCTCGACCGGCGCGGCGAAGCGCGCGCTCGCCGCGGCGTCGCGGAGCTCCGTCACGGGGGTGGACGCCCCCGGGGCGCTCCGCTCGCGCTCCGCCGCGAGCGAGGCGATGGCGTGCAAGCCGAGCTCGACCTCGCGGCCGGCGACGTCCGCCTCGCCGGCGACCGTGAAGTAGCCGCACGCGAACGCCCCGAGCCCCTCCGCCTCGACGGCCTCCAGGGCGCGACCCGTCGCCGCGGCCGCCTCCGCCGCGCCGCCCCGCACGAGCACCACCGCCGTGCCGTCCGCGTCGCCGACCGGCAGGTCCGGCCAGAGCCGGTGCACCGCGACCAGGGCGGCCGCCGCGGCCGCCGCGCGCGAGGGCGCGCCCGCCTCGATCGGCCGCAGCAGGACGAGCGCGCCCTGGCCCTTCCGCGCGAGGAGCGACGCGCACTCCTGCTCCAGGCCGCCGCGCGCGAGCAGGCCCGTCGCCGGGTCGACCGCCCCGGCGGGGACCGACAGCGCGGCGTAGCGGCGGTCGAAGAACGTCGCGCGCATGCCGCCGACACAGACGAACGTGCCGTGAACGAGCGGCGACTCCTGCCCGCGCGCGAGGTGCCGCGCGCCGACCTGCACGGGAACGCTGCACTCCTCGCGGCGGCGCAGCCACCAGCGCACGCCGTCGTGGCGCAGCGTGGCCGCGAGCCGCGACGCGACGTCGGCGTAGACGAGATCGTTGCGCTCGTCGCCGACGCGCTCGGCGCGGCCGAGCCGCAGCACGCCGACCGGCTCGAGCCGGAGCTCGTGGAGGTACCCGTCGCGCCCCTCGATCCGCAGCCGATCCGGGGCGGCCACCTCGCCGCGCCACAGCGAGAACCCGGGCGATTGCGTGAGCCAGAGCGTGGCGCCGCCCGCAGCGACCGAGCGCAGCTCCGCCCCGGGCGCGCCCTCGGAGCCGCTCGCCTCGGCGGGCGCAGGCGGGATGCTCTCGCCCGCCGGGAAGTCTCCTCCGCTGTCTCGTGCGCCCGTCACGCGTGCCTGTCCATGGTGATCCCGGCGTCCGATCCACGCCGCCCACGCCGCGCGCCGCCCGAGCGCACGGCGGGCTCCTCGGGCGATTACCGCACCGAGCCTCGGCAAATTCAACGCAAATGCGCCGCTGCGCATTCCTCGATCGCCGTCCGCGCCCCCCTCGATCCCTCCCCCGCGTCACCCCCCGCCCCGCGTGGTCCTGGCCAGGGTCACCGACAGCGGCCATGGAGCGACGCGCTTGTCACCGTCGAGCTCGGAGCCAGGGAAATTTCCGCGCCCCACGCGAACAACGTAGAGAGAACCGATGGCAAATACACAGAGACCTCACGGAGTCACCTCAGGGCGCCTCGACGCCTTGCGCTTCCTGCTCGAGCTGCCGAAGCCGAAGCTCGGGCGCTTGCCACGATTTGCGCTCATCGCCGCGGTGATCGCGCTGACAGCTGGTGCATCGGGGCGCCCCGCGCTGGCCGCAGACCCGGCGCCTGACGGACGATGGGTCTCCTCATGGCACGGCAGCCCGACGCCGGGTGGCACGTTCAACTCGCAGGATTGTCCCTCGGATGTTGGCCTCGCCGGCCAGACGGTCCGGAACATCGTCCGGCTGAGCGCCGGCGGGAGCTCGGTGCGCGTGCGGATCTCCAACGCCGGCGGCAGCGAGCCGCTCAAGGTAGGCGCAGCGTCGGTCGCCGCCTCGACGGGTGGCGCAGCCACGGTCGCCGGGACGTCGAAGCCGCTGCGCTTCGCCGGTCAAGCCTCGATCGTCATCGCCGCGGGAGGCGAAGCGGTGAGCGACCCTGTGGCCCTGAATGTGCAGCCCCTGCAGACGCTGGCGGTGAACATCTACCTTCCGGCCAAGACCGGGCCGGCCACGCAGCACTATTTCGCGTCGCAGGACAATTTCCTCGCCGCGGGCGATCAAACCAGGGCCGGCGCCGACAAGCAGTTCACGCGGAAGGTCTCGTGCTGGATGTTCCTGTCGGGCGTCGACGTCAAGGCCGCGCCGAACGTCGTCGGCACCCTGATCGCGCTCGGCGACTCGATCACCGATGGATATCTCTCGACCAAGAACAATAACCAGCGCTACCCCGATTTCCTCGCGCAGCGCCTGGCCAGCCGGAAGGGGCAGACCCTCTCCGTGGTCAACGCCGGGATCATCGGGAACGAGCTGCTCACCGTCCGCCCCCAGCTCCAGTTCGGCTACCCCGTCCCGGCCCGCCTCGCGCGCGACGTGCTGACCCAGCCCGGCGCGCGTGCGGTCATCCTGCTGGCGGGCATCAACGACATCGGCGACCGCTCCGCCAAGGCCGCGGATCTGATCCCGGTGGTCCAGCAGATCATCCAGTCTGCCCGCGCCGCGGGGCTGAAGATCTACGGCGGCACCCTGGTGCCATTCACCGGCTCGACCGGGACCTACAAGGGCGACTATGGGACCGCGAAAGGCGAGCAGGAGCGGCAGAAGCTGAACGCCTGGATCCGCACCAGCGGCGCCTTCGACGGCGTGGTCGACTTCGACAAGGCGCTGCGAGACCCGTCGGATCCGAGCCGCCTCCTCCCGGCCTACGACGCGGACAAGCTGCACCCGAACGACGCCGGGTACCAGGCGATGGCGAACGCGGTGAACCTGGACGCGATCATCGCCGACGTCGTGAAGGCGACCTCGCCGTAACCTCTTCAGTCCCGGCGCCGCAGGCGCGCCGCGGCGTCGAAGGCCGGTGAGTCGCCGCCCACGGGAGGAGGCGACCCGCCGGCCTTCGGCTCAAGCCCTCATCGCGGCCGTGACCGGGTCCACGTACGGCGCGACGGCGAGCTGCTCCCACGTGTTGTGGAGACCGTCGAGGTACATCACCGGCACCCCGGAGAGATCCGCGTCGTCGAGGCAGTTCAGGTTCACGGAGCAGTACTCCCCGCCGAGCTCAGGGAGGTTGCCGTGGCCGAAGACGCGGATCCCGCAGGTCTTGCAGAAGCGGGCGTGGCCGGCCTCGGACCGCGAGTGGTCGCCGAGGACGTCCTCGCCGGCGACGAGACGGAAGGCGCTCGGCTTCACGATGACGCCCCACCACCTGGTCTTCGTGCAGATGGTGCAGTTGCACTGCGTCGTCCCGGCGCTCGGGTCGAAGTCGGCCTCGAAGCGAACGGCGCGGCAGGCGCAGCTTCCCCGGTGGGTCCGGGGGCCGGGGGTCGTCGTGGTTTGCGCGGAAGCGGCGTTGCTCATGGGCGGTAACTCCAGGGATGAGGGGGCGGGACGCCTTCAGGCGCCTCGCCCGCGGGATGAGAGGAGGCTACACTCGATTGCGGACAGATCCGGTCCGCAAGGTTCACCGAGGAGGAGCGGCACGTGATCCAGACCTCCGCGCGGCTGCTGAAGCTGCTGTCGCTGCTCCAGTCCCGGCGCTTCTGGACGGGCGGGGAGCTCGCCCGCGAGCTCGAGATCACCGAGCGCAGCGTCCGGCGCGACGTGGACCGGCTCCGGAGCCTCGGGTACCCGGTGCACGCGGCCCCCGGGATCGGCGGCGGCTACCAGCTCGGCGCCGGCAAGGAGCTGCCGCCGCTGCCGCTCGAGGACGACGAGGCGGTCGCCGTCGCCGTGGGGCTGCGCGCCGCCGCGACCGGCCCCGTGAAGGGGCTGGAGGAGGCGTCGGTCCGCGCGCTCGCGAAGCTCGAGCAGGTGCTCCCCAAGCGGCTCCGGCGCAAGGTGAGCGCGCTGGACGCCGTGAGCGTACGGCTGGGCGAGCGCGGGCCCGGCTTCGACGCGGACGCGCTGGCCGTGATGGCGAACGCCTGCCGCGATTCCGAGGTCCTGCGCTTCGAGTACAGCAGCCACGACGGCACGGCGAGCGCGCGCGTCGTCGAGCCCTACCGGCTCGTCCACACGAGCCGCCGCTGGTACCTGCTGGCGTACGATCTCGATCGGGGAGCGTGGCGGACGTTCCGCGTCGATCGCATCCAGGGCAAGCCGAGGACGGGCGGTCGCTTCAAGCCGCGCCCGCTGCCCGCCGACGACGTGGCCGCCTACGTGTCGCAGTCGGTCTCGACGGACGCGTACCCGTTCCGCGCGCGCGTGACGGTGCACGCCGCCGCGGACGCCGTCTCGGCGCAGCTGTCCGGCGTGGCAGGGCGCATCGAGGCGCTGGGGCCGGACCGCTGCGTGGTCCACACCGGCGGCGGGAGCCTCGAGGCGCTCGCGTTCCACCTCGGATTCATGGGGTTCGACTTCGAGGTGCACGAGCCGCGGGAGCTCATCGAGGTCCTGCGCCGCCTGGCCGACCGCCTCGGTCGGGCGGCGGGGCGTTCGTGCTAGCGTTCTGGCATGACGGTCGAAGTCACGAAACCGCGGCCGGAGCGCGAAGAGACGGACGAGAGCCTGCGCACCGAGCGGGACGCGACCGACCGAGCGCTGGTCGAGAGGCGGGCGCTCATCGAAGCGCAGTCCGACGCGGCGGTCGTCCTCGCCCGGGAGCATTCCGACGCGGTGCTGAGCGCCGCTCGCGAGGACGCGGACCAGCGATCGCAGGAGTCCGATCGCGCCGGCCAGGCGAGCGGGGCCGTCGCCGAAGAACGATCGATGGAAGACGTCATCGTCCGAGGGGAGCGGGCCGTTGCGGATGACAACCTTCGCCGCGAGCGCGCCGAGCATGGCCGTGTCCTTTCCAGGCTGTTGCCGCTGGAGAGAGAGAAGACCGACAGGCACCTCTTGACCGAGCGCGCCCGCTCCGACGACGCCATCTCGCACCGGGACGACTTCCTGGGCATCGTCAGCCACGACCTGAGAAACCTGCTCAGCGGGATCGTCTTGAGCGCGGAGCTGCTCTCCAAGGATACCTCCGCTCAGGACAAGGAGAGCGAGCCCGCCGTGGCAGCGAAGCGAATCCGACGCTACGCCGCCCGGATGAGCACGCTCATCAACGACCTGGTGGACGTCGCGAGCATCGAATCCGGCCAGCTCGCCACCACCGCGGATCGAGGCGATGCGTTCACGCTGCTCGTCGATACGGTGGAGATGTTCCGGCCCGCGGCGTCGGAGAGGGGAATCACCATCGAGCTCATGATCGCCGAGCGCTCGCTGCCGGCAGACTTCGACCCGGAGCGGATGTTCCAGGTGCTCTCCAATCTGGTCATGAACTCGATCAAGTTCACCGCGCCGGGCGGGAGGATCTGCGTTCGCGGCGAGCGCGCAGGAGGCGAGCTCCTCGTCTCGGTGAGCGACACCGGCCCTGGCATACCCAGCGACATGCTGGAGCTCGTCTTCGAGCGGTTCTGGCAAGTCGGCAAGAGGGATCGGAGAGGCCTGGGCCTCGGCCTGTACATCTGCAAGAGCATCGTCGAGGCGCACGGCGGCAGGATCTGGGTCGAGAGCAGGGTGGGCGAGGGCAGCACGTTCTATTTCACGATTCCAGGTGCGCTCGGCGCATCAGACGGGCGCGTGGCGGCGGTCTGAGCGGATCGCTCGGATCCAGCTCAATCCGAGAGCGCCGCCGCCATCGTCGCGTCGAGCCCTGCCCCCCGCCCCTCGGCGAAGCGCGCCTCGTACGCGGCATCCCCGAGCGCCGCGCGCGCGGCCCCGGCGCACGCGACGAGCGCCGGCCGCTCGATGGGCGGCACCGGCGTGCCGAGGGCCTCGCGGAGCGCCGCCGCGCCGCCGAGGAGGCGGGCGCCGCGCTCCGGCTTCCCCGCCCACACCGCCGCGCGCGCGAGCGCCTCCAGGACGCTCGCCGACCGCCAGAGATCGCCGAGCTCCCGGTGCAGCCGCAGGCTCGCCCGCAGGCGCCGGCCCGCGAGGGCGAGATCGCCGCGCTCGATCGCGACGAGCCCCAGGAGGTTGCTCGTCCAGGCGATCCCCTCCTTGAACTTCACCTGCTGCGACAGGCCCTCGCTCTCCTCGCAGAGGCGGACCGCCTCGTCGAGATCCTCGCGGTAGAACGCCGCGCAGCCGAGGTAGAGCAGCGCCGTCGCGGTCGCCTCGCGATCGCCCGCGCTGCGGAGCTGCGGCAGCGCGAGGCGGCAGGCGCCCTCCGCGCGCGCGGTGTCGCCCGAGAGCCACGCCGCGAAGCCCGAGTAGCCGAGCGCGCGCGCCGCCTCGAGCGTGTCACCGCGGCGCGTGGCCAGCGCGAGGCTCTCGCCGTGCAGCGAGAGCGCGCGCTCGTAGTCGCCCTGCTCGCGGGCCACGCTCCCGAGGATCTGGATCACCGAGGCGAGCCCGCGCTCGTCCCCGAGCTCGCGGTAGAGCGCCGCGCCCCGCTCGAGCAGCGCGCGCGCCTCGCGGTAGTCGCACTGGAGGAGCGCGAGCGTCCCCGCGCCCCGGAGCGCCGAGGCCACGTGCTCGGGCGCGACGCCCGCGGCGGCCCCGAGCGCCCGGCGGAGCCACGCGCGGCCCTCCTGGTAGTGCCCGTGGATGTACCAGAACCGCGCCATCGCGGCGGCGAGCCGGACCGCAGCGCCCGCGTCTCCGCCCTCGATCGCGAGCTCCAGGGCGAGGCGGAGGTTGTCGTGCTCGAGGTCGAGCGCCGCGAGCCACGCGGCCTGCTCGGGCCCGCGGAGCGCCTCGGCCGCGCGCTCGGCGAGCTCCAGCGAGAGCTCCACGAAGCGCCGGTTGCACGCCGCGTCGGCGCCCTCCTCCGCGAGCCGATCGAGGCCGTACTCGCGGAGGATCGCGAGCATCTGGAACCGGGGCTCCTCGCCCGCGGCCTGGAGCAGCAGGCTCTTGTCGATCAGCGACTCGAGGATCCCGAGCGTGTCGAGCGCCGGGTCGCGGAAGGCGCACATCAGGTCCGCCATGGCCAGCGAGAAGCCGCCCGCGAAGACGGCGAGCGTGCGGAAGGCGAGCTGCTCGTCCGGCTCCAGCAGGCCGTAGCTCCAGTCGATGGCGGCGCGCATGGTCTGCTGGCGCTCGGGCAGGTCGCGCGCGCCGCCCGTGAGCAGGCGGAACGAGCCCGCGGCCGCGGAGGGGCGCCCGGCGGCGCCGCGGTCGCGGAAGCGCGCGAGCAGCGCCGCGGGGGTGAGGACCCGGAGGCGCGAGGCGGCGAGCTCGATCGCGAGCGGCAGGCCGTCGAGGCGCGCGCAGATCTCCACGACGTCGGCGACGTTCTCGGGGCCGAGCTGGAAGCCGGGCTTGATCGCGGAGGCCCGGCGGCAGAACAGGCTCACCGCCGAGCTGGCCAGCGCGGCAGAGACCGTGACCCCGCGCGGCTCCGGCAGCTCCAGCGGCGGCACGACGTAGCGCCGCTCGCCCGAGAGGTTCAGCGCGGCGCGGCTCGTCACGAGCAGCGACAGGCGCGAGCAGCTCGCGGCGAGGTGCGCGATCGCCGGCGCCGCGGCCGTCAGGTGCTCGAGGTTGTCGAGCAGGAGCAGGAGCCGGCGGTCGCGGAGGAAATGCACCACGCGCTCCAGCTCCGGCCGCGCGTCGCCGTCGCCGAGGCTGAGCGCCTGCGCGATCGCCGAGGGCACGAGCGCCGGCTCGCGCAGCGACGCGAGGGGGACGAAGCAGACGCCGCCGGAGAACACGGGCGCGAGGTCCTCCGCGACCTGGAGCGCGAGCCGGGTCTTGCCGGTGCCGCCGACGCCGGTGAGCGTGAGCAGGCCGGCCCTCGGATCGAGCAGGAGCGAGGCGATCTCGGCGCGCTCGCGGGCGCGGCCCACGAACGGCGTGCGCTGGACCGGCAGGTTGTGGCGAGGCCGCTCGGCCTCCGGCGAGGCGCCCAGCGGCGGCGAGGCGCCCAGCGGCGGCGAAGCGCCCAGCGGCGGCGAAGCGCCCAGCGGCGGCGAAGCGCCCAGCGGCGGCGAGGCGCCCAGCGGCGGGCCCAGCCACGCCGGTGGAGGGCCGGGATCGTGGGGTGTGCCGCCGGGGAAAGGCTGGGAGGGGGCCTCGACCGTCCCCGCGAGCTCCATCGTGTAGGTGCGGAGCATCTCGGTCGCCGCGGGGTCTCCGGCCGACCACGGCCCCCCCGCGCCGCGCGGCTCGGCGGGCGCGCTGACCGCCTCGAGCGCGGCGCGCAGCTCGAGGCTCTGCTCGCGGACCGACGGGAAGCGCCCGGCGGGGTCGCGGTCGCACGACCGCAAGAACCACGCGTCGAACGCGGGCGGGAGCCACCGCCAGCGCGTCGACGGCGGGTAGAGCCGCATGACGAGCAGCGCCACCATCAGCTCGGCCATGCTGTTCGCCGTCCAGTAGATGTCGCCGGTCAGGAGCCGCACGGCGATGAGCCCGATCGCCCACACGTCCGCCGCGGGGCCGAGCTGGTCCGAGCGCCCGCGCGCCTGCTCGGGGGCCATGTAGATGGGCGTGCCGATGGCCATCCCCGTCGCCGTGACGCTGCCGGACGCGCCGAGCGCGCCGGGTTCGATCTCCTTGACCAGCCCGAGATCGAGGATCTTCACGCGCTCCCGACCGTCGTCGCCGATCGCGAGGAAGAGGTTCGCGGGCTTGAGATCGCGGTGGAAGAGGCCCTGCGCGTGGGCGACCTCGAGGGCGTCGGCGACCTCGCCGAGCCAGCGCTGCACCTCGGCGGGCGAGCGCTTGCCCTGGGTGGTGACGAGGTGCTCGAGGTCGTGGCCCCGGAGCAGATCCATCACCAGGAAGGGCGCGCCGTCGAGCTCGGGGGCGACGCCGGCGTCGAGCATGCGCACGAACCCGGGCGCGTCGAGGAGCCTCATCGCCCGGATCTCGCGCTGGAAGCGGGAAGCCGCCGCGTCTCCGGCCGCGTGCGTCCGGAGCAGGACCTTCACCGCGACCCGGCCGCCGCCGTCGAGGTCGTCGGCCATGTAGACAACGCCCGCGCCGCCCCGGCCGATCTCGCTCAGGAGACGGTAGCGGCCACCGAGGACGATCAGGCGATCTGGGGAGCGCATCGGGCGGCCGCGGTAGGGACGATCTCGCGAGGGCCCGCGGCGCCGGCAGCCTACCACACGGCGCCCGCGGCCCGCCCTCGGCCGCTGCCGATCCCGGGTGGTGAGCGGGCGCCCCCTGGCGATCGACGGAGGACAGCTGTCGCGGTGAGCCGGAGGCGGATCGCGCCGCGCGAAGCGCTCCCGCGCGCCGCGCGAAGCAGGTATGATCGAGACAGCGTGGAGGGACAGCGCCGAGCACCACCCAGAGCCTGCGCTCCAGCGCGGCGCGCGATCCGGGAGCCGGCGCTCCGCGCCCGGAGGGCCGCCCCCTCGCCGCTCGCCAGGAGAGAGCGCCATGACCAGCCCCGTTGACAAGAGCGACGTGTTCCTCATCCCGATGCCCGGCAAGCGCGTGGCGCGCATCCCCATCGCCGTCCTCGAGCGCTACCTCGACGACGAGACGCGCATGGTGCACGACCCCGGCGAGCCGGAGAGCGACGTGACCGCCCACGCGATGTCCGTCGACCCGGCGACGGGCGCGAGCGTCTGGCACACCGAATGGGAGCTGGGCCCCTGCGACTACACGGACGAGAGCGGATTCCCGCAGAGCGCCTACGCGTGGCACCGCCACCCGCTCGGGACCGAGTACACCGAGATCTACCAGAAGTGAGCGCACCTCGACCGGCCTTGCCCGTCGACGGGCGCGCCCCCCGCCGCGCGCATCGCCCCACCCGTCGTCCGCGCCGACCCGGAGCGCCGCTCCTCGTGGCGGGCGGCGGCGCGCTCGTCCTGGCCGCCGCCTGCATCGAGCGCGGCTACCCCCTCGCCGGGAGCGGGCAGGTCGAGCTCCGCGCCGACGTCGCCGGGCCGCTGTTCGCGGCGGACACGCTCGACGCGGCGGGCAGGCCGGTGCCGCCCCGCCAGAGCCCGTGGCGCACCGACGTCTCGCTCAAGCTCACCGAGGCGAACGAGCCGGCGTACGGCGCCTACGTCGAGGTCCGCGTGGTCCCGAGCGAGGCGCTCGCGCTGCAGCCGGCGGACGGCGTGGCGGGCGACGGGGCCTCGTGCGGCATGAAGGACGGCGCGTTCCGCTGCACCGCCGGCACGCAGGGCTACGCCGGCCTCACCGTGGCCTCCGAGGGCGACTGGTCCGGCGAGGCGCGGCTCGTCGTCGCCTGGGCCGACCGCACCGAGGAGCTCCCGATCACGGTGCTCCCCGCGGGCTTGCCGGAGGACGCCACGAACTTCGCGCTGATCGCCGGGGGCCTCGGCGAGAGCGACCGGGTGCTCGCGACGTACCTGCCCCTCGCGTGCACGCTCGGCCCCCTGCCGGACGACCTCGGCGCCACCTGGCGGCCGGGCGCGATCCGGTCGCGCGAGGCGCGCGTCCGCGCGTCGCCCCCCCAGGACGCGCCGGGCGTGGTGGAGCACGCCCCCGTGATCATCGAGTCGCTGCACAGCGAGGCCGCCCTCTCGCTCGCCCCGGATTGCCGCGAGCGGACCACGCGCCTGCGCGTGCTGCTCGGCGCGACCGGGGAGAGCCCGCCCTTCACCCTGTGCTTCAGCGACCTCGGCGGCGAGGTGACGCTCGCGGTGAGCTCGGGGCAGAAGGCGATCGAGCCGAACCCATCGCTCACCGTCGACCCCGAGCCGCGCCTGCTCCGCGTGCGCGCCCTCCGGAGCGTCGTGACCGCGGGGACGCCGGGTGATCTCTTCGAGGTGAGCGCCTACAACGCCGAGCGCGTGCGCATCGCCGTCCCCGTCGACCTCACCGTCGGCGACGACCAGGTGATCGCGCTCGGCGAGGCGTCCGTGACCCTGCGCGGCGAGGAGAGCGAGGCGACGATCATCCAGGGCGTCGCGGTCGCGCCCGGGACGACGGTGCTGCGCGTGACGCCGCGCCTGCTCGCGCGCCCGGAGTGCTCCTCGGAGCCCATCACCGTCGTCGAGCCGGAACCGGAGCCCGAGCCCGAACCCGAGCCGGAACCGGAGCCCGAGCCCGAACCCGAGCCCGAGCCGGAAGAAGAGAAGGGCTCGCCGTGATCACACGCAAGTCATCGATATGCCTATCGATATTCGCGCTCGCGGTCGCGCTCGCGGCGCCCGCCACCTCGCCGGCGCAGGACGAGCCCGAGACCGACGCCGGGGGAGCCGAGGGCGACGTGCCCGCGGGGAGCCCGGCCTCGGCGCGGAGCGCGGCGGGCGCGCTGCCGATGGCCGTCCCCGCCGACTTCGGCGGCAGCCTGCAGGTCGTGCGCGCCCCGGCGGGCACGGCCGGCGCCGCGGCGTCGTCGGCGGGCGGACCGGAGATCTTCCCGGACGCGCGCCGCGTCTGGATGACCGTCCGCGACACCGATCCGGTCCCGATCGAGGCTGCCCGCCGCGGCGGCCGCTGGCTCTGCAGCGGCGGCGGCTGCGCGGCGCAGACCGGCGATCCCGGGCAGAGCCCCGTCGGCGATCAGGTCCTGCGCTCGATCAAGCTCCAGACCCCGACGCTGCCCCTCCCGCTCACGATCTGGGGGCGGCTCAGCGAGGACGGCCAGCGCCTGCTCGACTTCGATCCGGTGCTCCTCGGCCGCCGCTCGTACCGGCACATCTGCGCCTACCGGCCGGTCGCCGAGGCCGCGAGGTCCCCCTCCGGCGCGCCGGCCGCGCCGTCTCCCGAGCGCGTCGACGTCTGCCGCGACGGCCGGCCCGAGCCGCCGCCGGCCGACGCGGGCGAGCTCACGCTGGGCATGCAGTGGCCGAAGCAGTCGGAGATGGCCGACTTCCACTACCTCGCCATCGTCGACAGCTGCGGCAACGCCCGGGTGCAGCCGTTCCAGCGCACGTTCACGGTGCCGGTCCTCGAGGTCGCCTCGGGCGCCTGCGGGCGCCCCGACGGCAAGGTGCTCCGCGTCTTCCCGGGCGGCGGCTGGCTCCGCGTCTCCGCCTTCAACCTCCACGCGCCCGCGGCGGGCAACGTGGTCAACGCGACGTACCGGGTCACGATCCCGCCGCTCGAGAACCTCGTCGAGTCGAACCCCGCGCGGCTGCTCTTCCCCGATCCGCTCGCCGACGACCTGAAGGTCGACTGCGGCCCCACGCCGATCGCGCAGCGCGCGGATCTCGGGGGCGCCCCGCCGGGGAGCCACCGTCCGCCCGGGCCCCGACCGCCGGCCGCCGCCCCACCGGGGGGCCGGGCGCCCCCGCGTGCCGCGGCCGGTCCGGCGGCGGCGCAGGCCCCCTCGCCGGCGCCGCCGCTCGGCGCCCTGCCGCCGCGCCGGGCGCCCGACGTGGATCCGTCGCGCCCCGGGCCGCAGCCGCTCGCGCACGGCGCGGTCGTCATCTCGCCGGCGCCGCTCCGGCTGGGCAACTGCCGGATCCGGCTGACGGGCCAGACGAAGCACCGGCTCGTGGCGCCGCTCGCGCTCCACGTCTCGCTGACGCGCACCGACCAGCTGCGGGGCGGCGCGCCGATCGAGCTCCTCCAGGACGGCACGTGGATCGTCACGCCGAGCAGCGCGGAGTTCCCGCTGCCGCCGCTCGCAGAGGATTTCGACGGGGACGCGCGGCTCCGGCTGGCCGTCTACAGCCATCCGCTGAGCCCGCAGGGCAAGGTGGTGCTCCTCTCCGACGCGGGCCGCGTCGCGAGCTCGCTCCGCTCGAGCGAGCCCGGCGATCCGGAGCGCGCCCGGCGGCTCGTGGGGTCGGTGGCGATCCACTCGGTCCCGCTGTGCGGGGAGGACAACTTCGAGACGCTGGACGCCGCGGGGAGCTGCTTCCGCGCCTACCTGACCGTCCCGGCGATGCTCGCGACCCTGCAGGTCACCCGCGCGCCGTGGGTGGAGAAGCCCCTCGTCACGCGGAGCGTGCTCAGCGCGGTCGGCGTGGCGCTCGCTGTCGATCGCTACGACCCGGTGGAGCGCCGGGCCTTCCCGGTCGCGGCGCAGATCGGCGGCTTCGTGCAGACGCTCGGCGAGGGGCGGATCGGGTTGCTCGGCTACGTGGGCGTCGCGCCGACGGTCCCGATCCTCGGCTCGGGGGGCAACACCACGTCGTTCGGCTTCCTGGCGGGGATCGGGCTGGAGTACATCACCAACGAGGCGGGGCCCGACGAAGGGCTCAAGCCGGCCGCGTTCGTCTCCGCGGTCGTGCAGGTGGGCCAGGCCGCCCCGCAGGTCTCCACGAGCGGCCGGGCGAGCTTCGGCACGTACGCGGGCGAGTGAGCCGCCGCGGCGCGCTCCACGGCGCGGCGCGCGCTCCGCGCTCTATGGCGCGGCGCGCGCTCAAGGATCGGGCAAGGCCTCGTCCAGCTCGTGGAGCAGGCGCCTGTCGATCGCGGGATCGAGCAGGGCCTCGTCGAGCAGCGTGCGCGCCTCGGGGAGGCGCCCCGCGAGCAGGAGCGCCCGGATCCAGAGCACCTTCCGCTCCATCCCGAAGGCGCTCTGCGGCATCTCGTGCTCGTAGCGCTCGAGCGCCGCGATCGCCCGGGTCGGCTCGCGCCGCTGCACCGCCGCGCTGCACGCCTCGAACAGGGCGATGTCGAGGCTGCCGCCGGGCACCTCGCCGTCGACCGCGGGCACGACCGGCGCCGGCGCGCGCTCCTCCCTGACGGGCGCCGGGACGCGCGCTCGCCGCTCGACCGGGGTGCGCCTCGGCGGCGCCTGGACGGGCTCCGGGGCCGGCGGCTCCTCGGGGGGCGCCGGCTCCTCGGGCGGCGCCGTCGGCTCGGCGAGCCGCGGTGGAGGCACGGCGGTGATGATCGCGGGCGCGAGGTGCCTCACCGTCGGTGGCGGCGGCTGCTCCGGGGTCCGGAGCGCCAGCCAGAGCGCCCCGGCCGCCGCCGTGGCCACGACGGGCGCGGCGACGAGGGGCCCGACGCCCGCGGTCGGCAGCAGCTGCCGGGCGAGCTTCACGAGCCCCTTGAGCCACGCCGCGGCTTCCTTCAGCGCCTTGCCGACGCCGGCGGCGGCCTTCCCTGCGCTGCCCTCCTTGAGCGCCCGCGCCGCCTCCTGCACGGCGCGGAGGATCGACATCTGGACGTCGTCGGGCACGCGCGGCGCGACCCGGGTGGTGGCGAAGACCGCCGCCATGTCGAGGGGCAGCACGAAGCGCCGGCCCTCTTTCCTCCGCTCCTCGCGCCGTCGCTTCGCGACGACATCGTGGAACATGTCGAGGGCGCGCGCGCGCCACTTGTACGCCGTGGACAGCGGGATGCCGCGCTGCTGCGCGAGATCCGCCATCGGGACGCCGCCGAGGTCGTGCTCGACGAGGATCGAGTGCGCGTCCACGTCGAGTTGATGCAGGAGCTCGAGCACCATGAGGCGCTCCTGGTCCGAGATCAACAGCTCGTCCGCGCTCTTGGACTCGTCGACGAGGACCGGGAACTCCTCTTCCTGCACCAGCTCCTCGTAGCGGTGCCGGGCGCGCTCCCGGTAGTGCGCGGCGGTGTGAACCGCGATCCGGTTCAGCCAGCGCTCGGGCCGGGAGATCTCAGGTTTGTAGTTATCAAAGCTCACATAGGCAGAGAGCAGGACGTCCTGCGCGAGGTCTCCACGGTCGCGCAGGGGAACTCCCAGGCGCGTCAGCCAGCGCCAGATCAGCGTGAATGTTTTTTCACGAAAGAGCAGCTCGAAGGCTCGCTCCTTCTCGGGGGGACCACCTTGGCCCGGGCGGCGAGGTCGTGTCATACACAAGAAAAATTCCGGACGCGGAGGGGGCGTTACCGCCCGGGGCAGGCCACGAGCGGCGAGCGCGGGGGGCTGGCGACCGCTCGCAAGCGCCAGGAGGCCTGGATTCGCGCGGGATTCTCGCGCCGGCGGCGCCTCGAGGCGTCCCTGGATGCATCCGAAATTCGAATAAATTTCGCGCGCATCATTCTTCTGGTGAATTGCTCTTTCCGGCTCGCTTCAGGGACCTGAACGAGGCCTTGGGACGTAAGCGCTGGCCGGCGGGATCCGCCGAGATCGTCCCGTGGCGCGAGCCTGGAGCGGGCGCGGCGGGCGGCCCCAGCCGCAGGGCCGCGCGCCAGCACGGCCCACCACGCTCGCGGCATCGGCGCCGACGCGCGGGCGCTGTTCGCGGCGCAACCGGAGGTGTCTGCGCGGCTCCGTGGCGCGTCGGACAGGCTGCCGCCTCGCTTCGCGACGGGGAGCGGGGGAGCAACATTCCGGGTGCGTGCGCGGGCGACTTGGGGCACCCTGGCGCTGCCACGCGGGTCCAGCGCATGAACCTCTCTGACTTTTCTCTCGCAGCCATCGCGGCGAGCTCGCGCCGCAACACCATCCGCGAGCTCTGGGACAGGCTGCACCTCCTGCCCGGGGGCAAGCGCCTGTTCAGCCGGCTCATCGGCGCGATGGCGCCGTACACCGGGACGATCCGGGCCGACATCGAGGTCCTCGAGCGCGGCCGCGCGGAGGTATCGATGCGCGACCGGCCCGGGCTGCGCAACCACCTCCGCTCGGTGCACGCCGTCGCGCTCGTCAACCTCGCCGAGCTCACCGCCAACACGGCGCTGGCCTACGCGCTGCCCGACGACGCGCGGTTCATCGTCGCAGGCCTCTCGATCGAGTACCTGAAGAAGGCGCGCGGGACGCTCCGCGCCGTCTGCGAGTGCCCTGTCCCGGACACGAGCGAACGCAGGGAGTTCCAGATCCCCGTGAGCCTGCGAGACGCGACAGGAGCCGAGGTCGCCCGCGCCGTCCTCCGCAGCCTCGTGGGTCCGAAGAAACAGCCCTGAGCCAGCAGCACACCTGAGCCCGCAGCGCCCCTGTGCCCGCAGCGCCCAGCGCTCCAGGCCCCCTGAGCTCCAGAGTCCCCTGCCCTCGGAGCAATCCTGTGCTTCGCGGCAATCCTGTGTCCCGAGCCACGCTTGGATATCGGGGTTCCGCTCACCTCACTCGAAACGTCTCACCCAGCACCACACCTGACCAGATTCCAGACAGCGGCTCGGACCAACGCACTCGACAAAGCGCGGTAGGGGTGTTTCGATTCTGCTCATGGAGAACCGCTCAAGGATGGTGGCGCTCGCCGCGACGGGGATCTGCGCGATCTTCGCGGCCTGCGGTGGGGCCGATGGCGGCTCGGTCTCCGGCGGCGGGACCGGGGGCGCGGCGGCGACTGGGGCCGGCGCGGGCTCGGGGACGAGCTCGGAGACCGGCTCGGGGACGAGCTCGGAGACCGGGTACGGCCCCGATGAACCGGGAGGAACCAACGCCGGGAACAGCAGCGGCACGGGAGAGGGCGCCGGCGGCGACGCCTCGTGCGCGGGCGAGTCGAGCACCGCCGAGATCGTGCCGCTCGACCTCTACATCATGCTCGACGCGTCCGGGTCGATGGACGAGCGGCTCGCGGGGGGCGTCACAAAGTGGAACGCCGTGACCGAGGCGCTCGAGACCTTCTTCACCGACTCGCAATCGGAGGGGCTCGGCGTCGGGCTCCAGTACTTCCCGCTGCCCGACGATGACGTGCCGGACTCCTGC
>JAICEP010000059.1 GCA_025924095.1 Sorangium sp. | reverse complement strand
GTCTCGTCGCGCCGGGCGGCCTTCGGGTCGCCCGGTCGCGTTTGTCGTCCTGGAGTTGAGCTGGCCGGGAAGTCGCTCGAATTCAGGCATGGCGATACCGCGTCCCAGGATCAGAATGTTGGCATGCCCCTCAACGCCTACCTCAGACTTGTCGGCGAAAGACAGGGCGAAGTCAGGGGTTCCGTCACCCAGAAGGGGCGAGAAGGTAGCATTCTGGTCACAGAGGTATTCCACTCGCTGGTGGGACCGCGCGACCCGGTGACCGGGCGCCCGACCGGCAAGCGGATGCACAAGCCCTTCATCGTCACGAAGGACCTCGATCGATCGACCCCGCTCCTCCTCAGCATGCTCAGCCACAACGAGGGCATCCCCCGCTGGGAGCTCCAGTTCTACCGGTCGGCAGCGATCGGCGTCGAGAAGCCGGTCTTCACGGTCCAGCTCACGAACGCGAACATCTCGAGCATCCAGTTCCACATGCTCAACGTGAGGAACCCGTCGCAAGCGCGCGTGCCCGAGCAGGAGGAGGTCGCGTTCACGTACCAGAAGGTCCTCTGGATCTGGAACGACGGGGGCATCTCGGCGGCGGACGACTGGCTCGCCCCACGCTGAAACACCGGGCTTCCGCTCGAGGCGCGAGCTGAGCTACGATCCGCCCCGTGGCCGGCGCCTCGCTCCTCACCCGAATCATGCACGCGGCCGACCCGCACTCGACGGAGCGGCACACCTACCGGGATCACGACCTCGAGTCGGCCATCCTGACGCACCTCGGGCACATGCTGAACACCCGCCAGGGCAGCTCGCTGACCTGCCCGGACTACGGCCTCATGGAGGTGTCCGAGGTGCTGCACGAGTTCCCCGAGGCGATCGGCCTGGTGCAGCGCTCGCTCAAGAACTGCATCCAGGCCTACGAGCCGCGGCTGAAGAACGTCCAGGTCCGGCACCTGCGCAGCGACTCGGTGCTGCAGTCGATGATCCTCGAGTTCGAGGTCACCGCGCAGATCCAGTTCCCCGACGGCCGGCGCCAGGCGCTCCGGCTCGGCGCTGCGGTCGACCAGAGCGGCAACGTCCGGATGACGTAGCTTCTGTCCTGCGGCCGGGCTCACGGCGGTTGACACGCTTCGGCCCAGGCGGTCGACTGGCGGTGCGAGAGGATGTTCAACAAGTACTACCAGGACGAGCTCACCTACCTGCGGGATCTGGGGCGGGAGTTCGCCGCCGCCTACCCCGGGATCGCGCCCATGCTCGCCGAGCGCGGCGGCGATCCCGACGTCGAGCGCCTGCTCGAGGGCGTCGCCTTCCTGACCGGCAAGATCCGCCAGAAGCTCGACGACGAGCTCCCCGAGGTGATCCACTCGGTCGCGTCGCTGCTCTTTCCGCACTACCTCCGTCAGATCCCGGCCACCTCGATCATCGAGTTCACGCCGCTCCCGAACGTCGTGCGCGAGAAGCTCGTCGTGGCCCGGCACGCGGAGGTCGGGTCGGTGCCGGTCGACGGCGTCTCGTGCCGGTTCCGCACGACCCAGGACGTCGAGCTCGTCCCGCTCGCGGTGGAGGACGTGCGCGTCGACACGGGCGCGCAGCTCGCGCAGACGCTCCGCATCGAGCTCCGTCTCACCGGCGGGGCCGCGCTCTCGGGCCTGTCGCTCTCCTCGCTCCGCTTCTACATC
Source organism: Sorangium sp. (assembly GCA_025924095.1). Classification (GTDB taxonomy): domain Bacteria; phylum Myxococcota_A; class Polyangia; order Polyangiales; family Polyangiaceae; genus Sorangium. The sequence goes on along the minus strand of JAICEP010000059.1, from coordinate 15,526 downwards.
CACGGCGAGCGCAGGCTCCAGGACGACCTCCGCCTCTGGGTCGGCGCGCACGTCGATACCGTCGCGCTCGCCGCGGTGGACGCCGCCGGTCGCGACACGACGATCGCGTCGCTCCCGGCGCGCGCCGTGCGGCTCACCGGCTTCACCGATGAGGAGGCGCTGATCCCGTACCCGAAGACGGTCTACCCGGGCTTCCGGCTCCTGCAGGAGTTCTTCACGCTCCCGCAGAAGTTCGCGTTCTTCGAGGTGACCGGCCTCCAGGCGCTCTCGGCGGAGCGGATCTCCGACAGGTTCGCGATCCTGCTGCAGTTCAAGGACGGGCTCCCGCCGGGGACCCGGGTCGGCAGGGAGAACCTCCGGCTGTTCTGCTCGCCGGTCGTGAACCTGTTCGAGCACACGAGCGATCCGATCAAGCCCGAGGCCACAAAGCACGAGTACCTCTGCCGCCCGGCGGGCGCGACGCCCGCGGCCTTCGAGATCCACAGCATCGACAAGGTCGTCGGGATCGCCCGGCGCACGAGCCAGCGCGTCGAGATCCCCTCGTTCTTCAGCTTCCAGCACGAGCTCGATCCGGAGGCCGCCGCGCGGACGATCTTCTACCAGGCGCACCTCCGCCCGGCCGCGATCGGCGACGGGATCGACATGTACCTGTCGTTCGGCTCCCCGCAGGACGCGGGGGCGCTCCCCGAGTTCGACGTGATCAGCATCGAGGCGACGAGCACGAACCGCCGCCTGCCGGCGCAGCTGAAGCTCGGCGATCTGCGCGTGCCCACGGCGACCTCCCCCGCGGTCGCGAGCTTCACCAACCTCACCGGCGTCACCGCGCCGCTCCCGCCGCCGATCGGGCGCGAGCTGCAGTGGCGCGTGCTGGCTCACATGGCGATGAGCTACCGCTCGATCACCGAGCTCGAGGTGCTCCGGGCGACCGTCGATCTCTACAATTTCCAGGCGATCGTCGACCGCCAGGCCGCGCGCGCGAGCCAGCTCCGCCTGGCCGCGATCAAGTCGATCCGGGTGCGGCCGACCGACCGGCTGTACCGAGGGGCGCCGGTGCGCGGCGTCGCGGTCGACATCGAGCTCGACGAGGGCGGCTTCGTCGGCGAGGGGGAGATGTACCTGTTCGCGAGCATCCTGAACGAGATCCTCGGGTCCTACGTCTCGTTGAACTCGTTCACGCAGCTGACGGTCACCGGCACGAACACACGCGTGGTGCACAAATGGGACCCGAAGAGCGGCAGCCTGACGCTGATCTGAGGGCAGCTGCGCCGAGGGGTGCCGCGACCGCCGACCCCGTCGCGCTGACGACGCTACGGGGCTTCGCGGAGGCCGCGCCGCGCTTCTCGTACTACCGCCTCGTCTACCTGCTCGAGCGGCTCTTCCCCGCCGCGCCGCCGGTGGGCCAGCTCGGGCCCGTGCAGGACGAGCGCATCCGGCTGCGCGGCGACCCGTCCCTCATCTTCGCGTCGAGCGACGTGAGCGAGCTCGCGGTGGTCAAGTCCCCGGACGCGGTCCAGCGGGCGCGCGTCTCGACCACGTTCCTCGGCCTGTACGGCTCGGTGTCGCCGCTGCCGGCGTACTTCATCGAGCAGATCGCGCTGGCCGACTACCAGGGCGGGCCGCAGCCGATCCGCGAGCTCCTCGACGTCTTCCACCACCGGCTCCTGTCGCTGCTCTACCGCGCGTGGACCAAGTACCGGCTGCCCGTCACGTACCGCAAGCAGGGCGCCGATCCGTTCTCGCGCCGGATGCTCTGCGCGGTCGGGCTCGACGGGTTCCGTGACTACCAGACCCCGCTCGATCGCTTCTTCTTCCTCCGCTACGCGCCGATCCTCGCCTCGAAGTCGCGCTCGGCGCGGAACCTCGAGACGGTGCTGTCCGAGATGCTCGGGCGCATCGACGTGCGGATCGAGCAGTTCGTCGGCCACTGGACGAAGATCGAGAAGCCGTTCAGGAACAAGCTCGGCGTGATGAACCATCAGCTCGGCGAGAGCCTGACCCTGGGGCGCTACGTGTTCGACGGCTCCGGCCGCTACAAGGTCGTGCTCGGCCCGGTCGGCTACGACGAGTACCTCTCGTTCTTGCCTGGCGGTCGGCGTCAGGAGCTCGTCCGCGGCATCATCGAGACGTTCACGCCGGGCATCCACGACGTGATGCTCGAGATCCACGTGGACACGGAGGAGGCGCCCCGGTTCCAGCTCGGCTCACCGCGCGCCGCGACGCTCAAGCGCACCGCGTGGATCGGAGGATCTGCGGCGGAGCGGCTCGTGATCACGATCCCCCTTGACGACAAGCACCTCGCCGGCGGCGACGATGAGGACGATGAGGATCGGGGCGAGCCCCCGCCGATGTGAGCGAGGCGGGCGGCGCCGCGGCGGACCTTCGGGATCGAGGCGGGTGGCTGCGGCCCTGGCGCGGCGGGCGCCGATCAGGGCGCGCCGGGCGCTCAGTACACCGTGAGGCTCTGCAGCGCGGCCGTGATCTCGTCGGCGTTCGCGTCGATGTTCTCGTGGTGCACGATCTGCACGAGCAGGACGCGGCGGGGGCTCCGGACGAGGATCTCGTGGGCGAAGGCCTCGGAGACGGGCTTCGAGGGGATCTTCGCCTTGACGAGGTAGCTGCGCCCCTGCGTGTTCGCGGTCGCCACGGGCGCGCGGCCGGAGAGGATCTCCGCGCCCTGCTCGTCGAGGTCGGCCTCGTAGCGCTTGAGCACGTCGGGCCACGGGTCCTCGGGGCTGTCGATGCGCTCGTAGATCGAGAACAGGAACTGGCGCGGCGACTGGTACGTGATGAAGCGGCGCTCGGGCGTGTAGTCGGCGCCGCCGACGTTCCAGTCCATCGGGCGGCTGATGCGGACGTCGCCGTTCATGAGGCCCACGCCGATCCGGCGCGGCACCCGCTCGGTGGCCGGGGCGTCGAGCGGCGGAAAGTGCACCTCGAAGCTCGAGTCCTTGCTCAGCAGCCCGCTGGCGCCGTGGAGGTAGAAGACGTCGTCCTGCCGGGGGGCGGTGGGCGACCCGCCGCAGCCGGCGAGCAGCGCGATCGCGGCCGCGGCGGCGCAGGCCGCTCCGGCGCGCCCAGCTGCGGCCGCGGGCGGACGCCGGGCGCGGAGGGCGGGGACGTGCGCGAGCATCGGCATTCCGAGGTGCCTCATCGGGCCAACTCTAGGCCAGCGGGGGCGCCCCAGCCAAATGTTCGCAGAGGAGTTTGCCCTCGGGGCGTCCGGCATTGAATGATTGCCCGGCCCGGGCAGCGCTGCGCCCGCCGATCGAGGCGGTGCCCCAGGTGCCGCGAGAGAGCCATGTCGAACGAAAGCAAACCGAGTCGCAAGGGCGCGCCCGCCGGAGCACCGGCGTCGAGCGCGCCGAGCCCCCCCTGCAGCATGAGCCCCGACCGCGGGCGTCCAGCGCCGAGCCGCCGCAGGCCCCGACGCCCCGCGCTCGCGGCGGCCTTCGCGCTTGCGCTGGGGGCCCCGGCGTGCAGCGGCATCGACGCCGGCGTGGAGTACCCGAACGACCTGCCCGAGGTCGATCGCTACCTCTTGACGCCCGAGAACGGCCCCGAGCCGCCGCTCGCGCTGGGCGAGTTCAAGGTCGGCCCCGAGACGTGCAAGGGCGTCGACACGCACCCGGTCACGCAGAAGCTCGCGCCCGATGACCTCAGCCGCTTCCTGTCGGCGCAGGGCGCCGGGAGCATCGCCCCGAAGCAGGCGAGGTCGAACCTGTACTGGTTCGATTTCCCCGCGAGCGACAGGTCGTTCGTCCGGCTGCGGCTCGCGGTGCTCGAGGACGCGAAGCACGCGACGCAGGATCTCCACGACGCGGTGCTGCAGCACGGGCCGGGCTGGTGGGGCGTCCGCCGGTCGAACCTCGCGGTGCTCGCGCCGAAGGCCAGCCTGCGGGAGGCGATGGCGTTCGCCATCAAGTACAAGCTCGTCTGCTGGGGGGTGTTCACGTACGCGGCCAACGACGACGCGTACGTGGTCCCCGGGCCCTACACCGTGCTGTGAGCCGCGCCGGCCGCGCGCGGGGCGCCGGAGCGCGCCGCCCGCGCGCGGCCGGTCGACCTCTGCGAAGCTGGCCCACGTGCGGGGAGACCGCGTAGACTGCGCCCATGCGCCGTTACGTCTTGCTCGCCGCCGCCGTCGCTCCGATCCTCGCCGTGACCGCAGCCGTCTCTGTGCCCGGCTGCGGCGAGGAGTTCGAGAACATCTGCGCGTTCCTCAAGGATCCGAACAGCTGCTACGCGACGTTCTACAGCGAGGTCACCGACCGGTGTGGTGTTCTGGGCGCCGGGAATGGGCCGAAAGGCAGCTTCGCTACCCGTGAAACCCTCGATGTGTGCTTCCTCGTGGAAGGCGGGCAGGTCGTCTTCGACCCGCCGCTCGACATCGCAGCGTTCCCCCCGACAAGCGTCTCGTTCAAGCGCATCGACGCCCAGGCGCAGGAGTGCGGCTCGTTCACGTACGCGGGAGAATTCACCTACTCGGTGACGATCAATCCGTGCGGTGAGTCCGAGAACGCCGGGGGCGCCGGGGGTGCCGGCGGCACGCTCCCGCAGTGCGATGATGGCAGCGGCGACGGCGGCAGCGGCGGTGCCGACGGCAGCGGCGGTGCCGCCGATGGGGTCGTCAGCGTGCGCGGTGGGACGGTCGCCATCACGACGCCCGAGGGCCGGGAGATCCTCGATGTGAGCTGCGCAGACGGGCCGTCGCACCACTTCAACCGGCTCGACGCCGAACAGAAGTGCGGCGACTACCAGCAATTGCTGCCAAGGGCTGTGATCGAGTCGAACCCTGGCACTCAGCCTCCCCCGAAGGCTGACCTGACGAACGTGGTGGAGGCCGAAAAATACGCTGGACTCATCAGCTTTCGTGTCCACTATCCGCCGATTGAGCCACCAACCGACAAAGAGGGTATCATAACGAATACCCCCTCTGCAGTGGTCGAATACTTCAATTGCGTTATCCCGCCCGCTGCGCCGCTTTGCTCCAACGGCCAGAAGGACGGCCCGGAAACCGACATCGACTGCGGCGGCACGCTCTGCGGCAAGCCCTGCGGGGATGGGCTGGCCTGTGTTTCCGATAGCGACTGCACGCCCGGGAAATGTGCTGTCGATGTCGCAAGCGGCTTCAAAAAATGCAAAGCGGCGGATGGCGGCGCTGGAGGTGCCGGAGGCGCTGGAGGTGCCGGAGGCGCGGGCGGTGCAGACAGCGCGGGCGGCGCAGGCGGACAGTAAGCTCCGCGCAGGACCGGGATCTGTCACGCAGCGTCCCGGCCGCCTGAGCTCACGCCACAAGCACCTTCACCACGAACGTCGTGCTCCCGAGCCGCAGCCGGTCGTTGTCGCGCAGCTGCCGGCGCTCGCCCTGGCCGAGGCGCTGCTCGTTGACGAAGGAGCCGTTGCGCGAGCCGTCGTCCTCGATGAAGACCTGGCCCGTCGTCGGGTCCGCATGGACCGACGCGTGCCGCGACGAGGCGCTCGCGTCGGCGAGCCCGATCTCCGTCGCCGGATCCGCCCCGGCGCGCCCCACCTGGGTGCGGCCGCTGTAGATCGGCCAGAAGCTGCCCCCAGGGTCGTTCTGGAACGTCACGATGAAGCCCACGAGCACGCGCGACGGCTGCGCCGCGACCGGCTGCACCACGCCCGGTACCGCGCCCTGAACGATCGGCGGCGCGACGATCGCCGGCGCCCTGCCCTGCGCCACCGCAGGCACCCCGCCCTGCATGAGCGGCGGCGGCGCGACCCCTCCGCCCTGCTGCACCATCGGCGGCGGCGCGACCCCTCCGCCCTGCACCATCGGCGGCGGCGCGACCGGCCCCGGCGTCCCCGCCGGCACGACCATCGGCGGCGGCGCGACCCTCTGCGGAGGCGCGCCGAACATGGGCGACGGCGATCCGGCCTGCTGCCCCATCGCGCCGCCCATGGCAGCGCCGGGCACCATGCCCTGGATCGGCGACCCGAGCGGCGGCTGGGCGGGCGTGACGCCCGGCGCGTTCATCGGAGGAGACGAAGGTTGCGACGTGAGCCCCGCCGACGGTGCCGCACGCGCCCAGGGAGAGACAGGGAAGGCAGCGTCCGCGCCGCTGGAGAAGGGGACGCCGCCCCCCGGCGACGCAGACGCCGGGTGACCGCCGCCCATCCCGACCTGAGGAGGAGGAGGATAGGCACCCTGCCCGCCGCCCATCGCGCCGTACCCCGGGGATACCGGCGGCGCCGCGCCGCCATAGCCGGAGACGACCGGCTGCCCCGGATAGCCCGGCGGGCCGGGCGGAGCATAAGCGCCAGCCCCCCCCTGCATCGGCGGCGGCGCAACCGCGGAGGCTGAAGGCGCTGCGCCGGCCACACTCGCACCGCACATCGTGCAGACAGCGTCGGTCTCCTTGAGCATCCACGCGCAGTTCGGACACGGCCTCATGCGGTGACGAGGCTACCGATTCGCTTGACTTCCGTCGAGACGAAAGGCCGACACGACGGAAGCGAGGCGGCCCGCCGCAGCGCGACCCTCATGACGAAAAAAGCGCCGCGCGTTCAAGCCGCGCGGCGCCCTGGAGATACAGATCGCTCAGCGATCGATCCGTGGATCAGTTGCTGGCGATCGAGCTCTTGTCCGACTTCTCGAGCTCCTTCTTCTCACCGTCCTTCGACTCCTCGGTCACGGGCGCGGGCTCGGGCAGCCGCTCGAGCGCGGCCTCCAGGACCTGCTCCATCCGGCTGACGAAGAAGAACTGCAGCTCGTCCACGACCTCCTTCGGGACCTCCTCGAGATCCGCCCGGTTGCGCTCGGGGACGATGATGCGCTTGATGCCGGCGCGGTGCGCCGCCAGCACCTTCTCCTTCAGGCCGCCGATCGGGAGCACCCGACCGCGGAGCGTGATCTCGCCCGTCATCGCGACGTCGTGGCGGACCTTGATCCCGGTGAGGAGCGAGACGAGCGCGGTGAACATCGTCACGCCCGCGCTCGGCCCGTCCTTGGGCATCGCGCCGGCGGGGATGTGGATGTGCAGGTCGCTCTTCTCCAGGAAGTCCTTCGCGATGCTGTACATCGACGCGTTGCTGCGCACGAAGGACAGCGCCGCCTGCGCGGACTCCTTCATCACGTCGCCGAGCTGGCCGGTCAGCTGGAGCTTGCCCGTGCCGTACATCCGCGTCGCCTCGATGAAGAGGATCTCGCCGCCGACGCTCGTCCACGCGAGGCCCGTCGCGACGCCGCTCTCGGCGGTGCGCTCGGCGACCTCGCTCGTGTACTTCGCCGCGCCGAGGAACTCGTGCAGGTCGTCCTCGTTGTCGACGCGCCGCTTCTGCGTGTCGCCCTCCGCGACCTTCACCGCCACGCCGCGGATGACGCCCGCGATCTGCCGCTCGAGCGAGCGGACGCCGGCCTCACGCGTGTAGTGATCGATGATCTCCTCCAGCGCCTTGTCGGTGACCTCGAGCTGCTCGGTCGTGAGCCCGTGCTCGGACAGCTGCTTCGGGAGCAGGTGCTGCCGCGCGATCGCGAGCTTCTCCTTCCGCGTGTAGCCGGGGATCTCCAGGATCTCCATGCGGTCGCGGAGGGGCGGCGGGATCGGATCGGCCACGTTCGCGGTCGCGACGAACATCACGTGCGACAGGTCGTACGGGATCTCCAGGTAGTGATCCGCGAACGTGTTGTTCTGCTCCGGGTCGAGCACCTCCAGCAGCGCCGCCGAGGGGTCGCCCCGGAAGTCGTGCCCGATCTTGTCGACCTCATCCATCATGAAGACCGGGTTGATCATCCCCGACTTCTTCATGCCCTGGATGATCTGGCCAGGGAGCGCGCCGACGTAGGTCCGCCGGTGGCCGCGGATCGCCGCCTCGTCGTGCACGCCGCCGAGCGAGACGCGGTGGAACTTGCGGCCGAGGGCGCGCGCGATGCTCCTGCCGAGCGACGTCTTGCCGACGCCGGGCGGCCCGAGCAGGCAGAGGATCGGGCCCTTCTTGTCCTGCTTCAGCTTCCGGACCGCGAGGTACTCGAGGATGCGCTTCTTGACCTTCTCCAGGCCGTAGTGATCCTCGTCGAGCACCTTGCGGACGCTCCCGATGTCGAGGTTGTCCTGCGTCGACTGCGTCCAGGGCACGTCGAGGATCCAGTCGAGGTACGTCCGCACCACGGTGTACTCGGCCGACCCGACCTGCATCGTCCGCAGCCGCTTCAGCTGCTTCTTCGCGACGGTCTCCGCCTCGGTCGGCAGGTTCGCCTTCGCGATGCGATCCTCGAGCCCGTCGAGGTCGCCCTGATCGCCGTCGTCCTCGCCGAGCTCCTCCTTGATGGCCTTGAGCTGCTGGCGGAGCACGTACTCGCGCTGGTTCTTGCCCATCTCCTCCTTGATCTGGGAGTTGATGCGCTCGCGCATCTTCAGGATCTCCAGCTGCCGCGTGAGCAGCCGGAGCACCTTGCGGATGCGCTCCTTGACGTCGATCGTCTCGATGAGCTGCGCCTTCTCCTCGACCGGCGCGTCGAGGTTCGCCGCGACGAGATCGGCGAGCGCCCCGGGCGCCTGGATCGAGTCGATGAGCGAGCCCGCCTCGCGCGGGAGCTCGGGCATCAGCTGGATGACCTGCTTGGCGATGTCGCGCAGGCTCATCGCGAGCGCCTCCGCCTCGACGTCCTCCGTCACCGGCTCGTCCATGCGGCGGATCTTGGCGCGCAGGTACGGCGCGTGGGCCGTGACGGTGTCGAGCCGGATCCTCGTGAGGCCCTGCAGGATCAGCGAGTAGTTGCCGGAGCTGTGCTTGAGCGCCTTCAGCACGCGCGCGGCGCAGCCCACCGGGTACAGGTCCTCGGCGCCGGGATCGTCGGTCGACGGATCGCGCTGGGCAAAGATCGCGATGACCGGGCCGGGGAGGTTGTCGACATCCTCGACCAGCGCGACCGACTTCTCGCGGCCGACATCGAAGGGCGCAACGGCGCCCGGGAACAGGACCGCATTGCGGATCGGCAGGACCGGCAGCTCGTCGCCGAAGACGACCTCTTCGTCGGAGCGCGGCGGCATCGGCGGGTTCTTTTTCTCGGACATGGCGATCTCCTCTAGGCACCCGACCGGGGGAGGTAAACCCCTTGATCAACCTGCGGCCGGTCCGCGCGGTCGACGCGTGCCCCGGTCATCCTGGCTTGCATCCAGACGGATGCGGATGGTGCGACGCGGAGCCCTGCTGGCAGCTCTGTTGGAAGACAGCCCGCGAGGCTACTGGAGCTCACCATAGACACGGCGCATGCCGCGTGCCACAGCCCTGGTCATTTTTTTGAATGAGGTTACTCTGCGGGTCAGCTCCGACCCGCAGCGCTCGCTCGTTGGGCGACATGGCGGCGCGGCGCAGCGTCCCCGCGGCGGAGGAGAGGCACACGATCGCCTCGCCCTCGCCCTCGCCCTCGCCCTCGCCCTCGCACCGCCTCCGGCCTCGCCGCGCGGTGCGGCCTGGCCGCGGCGGCGACCGGCACGGAGCGACACCGGAGCCCTCCCTGAACGATGATCGATCCCCTGCTCGGCCTCGGCGCGCTCGCGCTCGCGATGCTCAGCCTGCCAGCGGCGCCGTCCCTCGATCCAGGGCCCAGCCCGGCGTGCCCGGCGGACATGCGGCTCGTCACCGGCACCCACCATGACGACGTCCAGCACGTCTGCGTCGAGCCGGTCAAGACCGGCAAGGCCACCCACTGCTTCGCGTACTGGGAGGGCATCACCGCGGAGGAGGGCCCGACCACCGAGATCTCGGCGTGCATGGACCAGTTCGAGGCGCCGAACCAGCGGGGGGCGAAGCCGCTCGTCATGCAGTCGTTCGAGATGGCGACCGCGTGGTGCGCGGCGCGCGGCAAGCGGGTGTGCGCCGAGCAGGAGTGGGAGCTCGCGTGCGAGGGCCCCGAGCGGCGCCCCCTCGTCTACGGCTGGCGCGTGGACAGGACGGTCTGCAACAGCGGCAAGGCGTGGCGACCGGTCGACGAGCGGAAGCTCGGCGCCTCCGGCGAGGTGGCGCGGCGCGAGGTGGAGCGGCTCTGGCAAGGCGCCCCGAGCGGCTCGTACCCCGGGTGCGCCTCGTCCTTCGGCGTCTTCGACATGATGGGCAACGTCGAGGAGTGGGTCGCCTCGCGCCGCGGCCGCCGGTGGTCGGGCGCGCTCATGGGCGGCTTCTGGGCCAAGCCCTGGACAGGCTGCCGCGGGACGAACGACGCGCACGATCCGAAGTTCGTGTTCTACGAGACCGGCTTCCGCTGCTGCGCCGATCCGCGCGGCGCGGGGTCGGACGAGCGCAGCGGGCCGCCGGCGCCTCCGCCCTGAGCCCGCCGCGGGCCGCGGGCCGCGGGCCGCAGCAAAGCCCGCGGGACCGAAGAAGGAAGGAAGAAGAAGGCGCCGTGCCGGGGCGCAGCTCCTGCTAGAGCTAGCGCGTGCGCGCGCTCTTCTTCGGTACCCCCGCCATCGCCGTGCCCTCGCTCGAGGCGCTCGCGTCGATCGCGGACGTCGTCGGCGTCGTCTGCCAGCCGGACCGGCCAGCCGGCCGCGGGCTCGAGCTGAAGGCGCCGCCGGTGAAGGTGAAGGCGAGCGAGCTCGGTCTGCCCGTCGTGCAGCCCGAGAAGATCCGCACGCCCGAGTTCGCCGCGTGGGTGAAGGACGCCGCCGCGGACGTCGCGCTCGTGATCGCCTACGGGCGCATCCTGCCGAAGGCGGTGCTCGATGCGCCGCGGCGCGGCTGCATGAACTTGCACGCGTCGATCCTGCCGCGCTACCGCGGCGCGGCGCCGATCACCTGGGCGATCGCCGGCGGCGAGGCCGAGACGGGCATCTCGCTGATGCAGATGGACGAGGGCATGGACACCGGGCCGATCTTCACGATCCACCGGACGCCGATCGGCCCCGCCACGACCGCCGACGAGCTCGCGATCGAGCTCGGGGCGCTCGCGGCGCGCGTCGTGCGCGAGGACCTCCGCCGCGCGGTGGGCGGCGAGCTCGAGGCGACGCCGCAGGACCACGCGGCGGCGACGCACGCGCCGCTCCTGAAGAAGGAGGATGGGCGCGTCCGGTGGGATCGGAGCGCCCGGCAGATCCACGACCACATCCGGGGGATGACCTCGTGGCCGGGCGCCTTCACGACCCTCGAGGGCAAGACGCTCAAGGTGCTCGCTGCGCGCGTGGAGAGCGAGACCGACAGCGGCGGGGCGCTGCCGGGCACCGTGGTGATGGCGGGCCGCAGCGTCGTGATCGTCGCCTGCGGCGAGGGCGCGATCCAGATCCTGCGGGCGCAGGCCGAGGGGCGGAAGCCGCTCGCGGCGGCGGATCTCGTCGCCGGGCGGACGCTGCAGACCGGGATGGTGCTCGGCCGCTGAGCGGCGCGCGGCCCGACGCCGGCGCTACGGCCCGACCGGGTGCCAGATCGTCTTCATCTCGACGAACCGCTCGATCCAGCGGGGAGACGTCGCCGCCCCATCGTCGAACCACTCCGCCTCGCCGAGCGAGCGGGCGCGCACCCGCTTGACGCTCGCCGCGGCCGCCTCCTCGAGGCGCTTCGCCAGGGCCGCGTCCACGCCGTGAAGATCGAGCGCGGCGACCTCCATATGCGCGGCGAGGTGCGGCAGCACCTCCGCGAGCTGGCCGGTGAGGAGGTTGACGACGCCGCCCGGCAGATCGCTCGTGGCGAGCGCCTCGCCGAAGACGAGGGCGGTGCGCGGATCCGCCTCGCTGGCGAGCACGACGCAGGTGTTGCCGGCGGTGATCACCGGCAGGAGAGCGCCCGCGAGGCCGAGGAGCGCCGGGCGCGGCGGCGCCGCGATGACGACGACCCCCATCGGCTCGGGCACCGTGAACGTGAAGTGCGGGCCGGACACCGGGTTCAGGCTCGAGAAGAGGCTCTGGTACTTGTCGGCCCAGCCCGCGTAGGCGACCGCGCGATCGATCGCCGACACGACCTCGCGCTCCGCGGCGCCGGCGTCGAGGCCGCCGCGCTCGAGCGAGGCCGCGAGCTCCGCGCGCCGCGCCTCGAGCATCTCGGCGAGGCGGTAGAGGATCTGCCCGCGGTTGTACGCGGCGCGCGCCGACCAGCCGCCGAGCGCGCCGGCCGCCGCGAGCACCGCGTCGCGCCCGTCCTTGCGCGAGGCGCGCGGGATGTTCTCGACCGCGCCCGCGCCGCTGTGATCGCGCACCTGCGTGTACCTCCCGGACTCCGAGCGCACGAACGCGCCGCCCACGAACATCTTGTACGCCTTGCGCACGCCGACGCGCGCGCGCGCCTCGCCGCCGCTGTCTTGGTCGCCGAGCGCCATCAGTCCACCTCGAGGTAGGCGAGCAGCCCCTGGCGGCCGCCCTCGCGGCCGAAGCCGCTCTCCTTGTAGCCGCCGAACGGGGAGCTGGGGTCGAGCTTGTTGAAGGTGTTCGCCCAGACGACGCCGGCGCGGAGGCGCTGCGCGACCCAGAAGCTCTTCGAGCCCTTGCTGGTCCAGACGCCGGCCGACAGCCCGTACATCGTGTTGTTCGCCTTCTCGATCGCCTCCTCGGGCGTGCGGAAGGTCAGGATCGAGAGCACCGGGCCGAAGATCTCCTCGCGCGCGATCCGGTGCGACTGCGCGACGCCCGTGAAGAGCGTCGGCGCGAACCAGTAGCCGCGCTGCGGGAGCGCGCAGCTCACCGAGAAGCGCGCGGCCCCCTCGCGCTCCCCCGCCGCCACGAGCTCCTGGATCTTCTCGAGCTGCGCCCGCGAGTTGATGGCGCCGACGTCCGTGTTCTTGTCGAGCGGATCGCCGACGCGCAGGGTCGCCATGCGCTCGCGCAGCTTGAGGAGGAGGGCGTCGTGGACGCTCTCCTCGACGAGGAGTCGCGAGCCCGCGCAGCAGACGTGGCCCTGGTTGAAGAAGATGCCGCCGATGATCCCCTCGACCGCCTGATCGAGCGGCGCGTCCTCGAACACGATGTTCGCGGCCTTGCCGCCGAGCTCGAGCGTGAGCCGCTTGCCGGTGCCGGCGAGCGCGCGCTGGATGCGCTTGCCGACCTCGGTCGAGCCGGTGAAGGCGACCTTGTCGACGCCGGGGTGGCCGACGACCGCGGCGCCCGTCGCGCCCGCGCCCGTGACCACGTTGACGACGCCGGGCGGCAGGTCCGCCTCCTCGATGATCTTCGCGAGGAGCAGCGACGTGAGCGGCGTCGTCTCGGCGGGCTTGAGGACGCACGTGTTGCCCGCGGCGAGCGCCGGGGCGAGCTTCCACGCCGCCATGAGGAGCGGGAAGTTCCACGGGATCACCTGGCCCGCGACGCCGAGCGGCCGCGGGTCGCGCCCCGGGAAGGCGTGCTCGAGCTTGTCGGCCCAGCCCGCGTAGTAGAAGAAGTGCGCGGCCGCGAGCGGGAGATCGACGTCGCGGGACTCCTTGATGGGCTTGCCGCCGTCGAGCGACTCGACGACGGCGAGCTCGCGCGACTTCTCCTGGAGGGCGCGGGCGATGCGGTAGATGTACTTGCCGCGCTCGAGCGGGCGCAGGCGCGACCAGTGCTTCTCGTACGCGGCCCGGGCCGCCTGCACGGCGAGGTCGACGTCGCGCTCGGAGGCCTCGGCGAACTCGCAGAGCTTCTCCTCGGTCGACGGGCTGATGCTGTCGAGGTAGCGGCCCGACTCCGGGGCGCGCCACGCGCCGCCGATGAAGAGGTCGTACCGCGGCGCGATCTTCACGTGGTCGCGCCCCTCGGGCGCCGGCGCGTAGCGCCACGCATCGCCGAACACGACGGCCGCGTCCGCGGCCGTGTCGCGCGCCGCGCTCGGTTGCCGGGGCGAGCCCCCGTCGCCGCCTGCCGCGGCGGTGCCCTTGTCGCTCATGCGGCGCACTTTACGCCGGCGGCGCCGGGTTGAACATGCGAGCGCGCCGGGGCCCGCGCGCGGCGCGGGCCCGGCCGCGCGCGGTCAGTCCTTGCTGAAATAGTCGCCGCCCTGGTAGGCGCCGGTCCGCTCCTTCTCGAGCTGCATGAGCACGTCGTTGAGGAGCGTCGACGCGCCGAAGCGGAAGAGGTCGCTCGTGAGCCAGGCGTCGCCGAGGGTCTCCTTGACCATCACGAGGTAGTGGAGCGCCTGCTTCGCCGTCCGGATGCCGCCGGCCGGCTTCATCCCGATGCGCCGGCCGGTCGCGTGCGCGTGATCGCGGATCGCCTCCAGCATCACCAGCGTCACCGGGGGCGTCGCCGCCGGGGTGACCTTCCCGGTCGACGTCTTGATGAAATCGGCGCCGGCGAGGATCGCGATGCGGCTCGCCTTGCGGACGCGGTCGTAGCTCCCGAGCTCGCCGGTCTCCAGGATCACCTTGAGGTGCGCGTGCCCGCACGCCTCCTTTGTCGCGGCGATCTCGTCGTACACGGCGCGGTATTCGCCGGCGAGCATCGCGCCGCGGTCGATCACCATGTCGATCTCGTCGGCGCCGAGCTCGACCGCCTGGCGCACGTCGGCGAGCTTGACCTCGAGCGTGGACAGCCCGCTCGGGAAGGCGGTCGCCACACTCGCCACCTTGACGGTCGAGCCCTCGACCGCTCGCTTCGCGACGGGCACGAGCTTCGGATAAACGCACACCGCCGCACACGGAGGGATGTCCGCGCGCTCGTGGGGGCGAAGCGCCTTCTGGCAGAGCTGTTGGACTTTTCCCGGGGAGTCTTTTCCCTCGAGGGTGGTGAGGTCCATCATGGAGATGGCGAGCTTGAGGCCGGCGATCTTGGCCGGGCCCTTGATGCTCCGTTTGCCGAGCCCGGCTGCGCGCTCTTCGACCATGACCTTATCCACGGTGGGCGAAGAGAAATCGGGGTAGGTGATCCCCCTGCCCTGGCCCACCGCGCCGGGGGTGGCGCCGCTGCCGTTTCCGAAGGTCGCCATCGGTCTCGTCTCCTGTCGGCGCAAGGTATCAGAAGCGTCGGATCGATCCTACCGAGTGCGTGCTAACGTGGCGCCCTGATGAAGAGACGCTTCCCGACTGCCCTCGTTTTTGTCGTTGTTGCTGTCGTCTTTGCCTTTGTCTCGCTGCTCGCGTGTGGCGCGGCCCAGCGACCCGACGGTGGACAGGGGCTACTTCCGGTCGGCGCGCCGGCGCCCGACGTGTTCGCCGCCGACCAGCACGGCGCGATCCAGCGGCTGTCCGACCAGCGGGGTCGGGCCGTCGTCGTGTACTTCTATCCGAAGGACGGGACGCCGGGCTGCACGGAGGAGGCGTGCGCGTTCCGCGACGCGTGGGATCGCTTCAAGCAGGCGAACGTGCAGGTCTTCGGCGTCTCCGCCGACACGCGCGAGTCGCACGAGGCGTTCGCGACCGAGCACAGGCTGCCGTTCCCCATCCTCGTCGACACCGACCAGACGTGGGCCCACGCGTTCGGCGTGCCGACGCGGCTCGGGCCGATGGCGCGCGTGACGTTCCTGATCGATCCCGACGGCAAGGTCGCGAAGGTCGACCCGGACGTCGATCCCGGCGTGCACGCCGACGAGGTGCTGAAGGACGCCGCGCAGCTCACGGGCGCCGCGCTCCCGGCGGCGCCTGCGGCGTCGGCGAGCGCCGCGCCGGCCGGGT
>JAICEP010000058.1 GCA_025924095.1 Sorangium sp. | reverse complement strand
GGCCGGCACCAACAACATCCCTCCGAAGCTCATCGACACGGTCGAACAGTTCAAGTTCGAGATGATGATCGCCGACAGGATGGTCAAGGAGGCCAAGCACCCCGAGGCGGAGATCCAGGAGAAGGTGAGCGCCGCGTGCCAGACCATCGTGTCCGCGCTGCGCGAGCACATCGAGCGCGAGCGCCACCTCGAGAAGGGCCTCGGCGCCTACGTCTTCCGCGAGACCTTCTCGCTCTTCATGCTGAGCCGCACCGTCGACCGGTGCTACACGAAGCCGCGCGGCTACGCGGGCGATTTTTACACGATCGAGATGATGTACAACGACGAGCCCGCCGGCGACGGCCGCCTCGGCCGCTTCATCGACCAGTGGGGGCTCGCGATCGAGGCCTGCCGCGCCGTCAAGAACAGGCGGGGCGTGCTGAGCCGCGCGCTCCGGGAGGCCTTCCACGTGCACGGGTCCGGCCCGGTCCTCGTGACCAGCCTGGCGAGCGGGCCCGCCCGCGAGCTGTTCGACCTCTTCGCGGATGGGGGCGAGCCGCCCGACATCAAGGCGACGTGCATCGATATCGACAACCAGGCCCTCGCCTACGCCGCCGGCATCGCCGAGGATCTCGGCGTCATGGACCGCTTCAGCTTCGCCCAGGACAACGTGGTGCGGCTCGCCCACGGCCGCGGCAGGACGGTGCTCAAGCCCCAGCACATGATCTACAGCATCGGGCTCACCGACTATCTGCGCGACGACCTCGTCGTGAGCCTCCTCAACTGCATGCATGACAAGCTGCTCCCCGGGGGCATCGCGGTCGTGGGCAACTTCGGGGTGAACAACCCGAGCAAGGCCTTCATGGATCACGTCCTCGAGTGGGAGTTGATCCACCGCAGCTCGGATGATCTCAGGACGCTGTTCTCCCGCTCGAAGTTCGGGACCACCTCCGTCGAGGTGCGCGCCGAGGAGGCGCAGGTCAACCTGTTCGCGTTCTGCACAAAGACCTGACGCGCCCGCGCCGCCGCGGCCTCAGCGGAGCCAGCGCACCTCGTACTCGCAGGTCGGGTGTCCCTCGAAGCGGCACTTCGAGTGGAGGCTCTGCCCGCCTCGCGCGCCCGCGAGCCGGAGCGCGTTCTCCTGCCACGCCGGCACGGCGTCCCTGCAGGTCTGGCGCCCCGGGTCGGACTGCGGATCGACCCCGAGATAGAGGATCAGGCGGAAGAACCGCTCGCCCTCCGCGAGCGGGGCGAGCCGGCCGCCGTTGAAATACATGCCCCACATCACGCCGGCCTGCCGCATGACGAGCGCGGGCGTGCCGAGCTTGAGGAGCACCTTGTGCGCCAGCGTCAGGTCCTGCTCGGCCACGTAGGCCGCGAGATCGCGGACGACACCGGCCTTGTTCGGCCATCTCGTGATCTCGTCCGCGATGGCGTTCCAGACCGAGACAGGGTACCAGCTGTGCGCCACGAGGTCGGGCGAGGAGAAGACCACGCGGGCGGCGGCGGGCAGCTTCGCGTCGAGGGTCGACATGGCCTGGCTCCCCCACCGCGTCTGCAGGTAGGTCCTCGCGTGCATGAGCGCTGAGCCCCGGATCTTCATCGAGACAGCCGCCTGCCCAGGATAGAGGATCCCCGGCCGCGCGGGCCAGCGCGGAGCGCGCGTGTGCCCGGGCGCGCGGGCACACGCGCGCACGCGGCCACACGCGCGCACGCGGCCACACGCGCGCACGCGCCGCTCGCTCCGGCACCGCCGCCTCTGCGCGCGTGCCTCCGGGCGCGCACAGGCGCGCTCACTGC
Source organism: Sorangium sp. (assembly GCA_025924095.1). Lineage (GTDB taxonomy): Bacteria > Myxococcota_A > Polyangia > Polyangiales > Polyangiaceae > Sorangium. The sequence goes on along the minus strand of JAICEP010000058.1, from coordinate 15,818 downwards.
AGGCGCTCGGCGGTCGAGGCCGGCGGCGGAGCGTCGCCCGAGCCCTTCGCCCGTCGCGCCTGCGCGGACGCGTCGAGCACCGCGCGCACCGCCCTGGCGAGCTGCGTCGGCGTGTACGGCTTGGCGAGGAAGTGGACGGACCCGTCGAGCAGGTCGCCCGGGAAGAGGGAGTCCTCCGTGTAGCCCGAGGCGTAGAGGACGGGCAGCGGGGCGCGCGCGCGGGCGAGCGCCGCCGCGAGCGCGGGGCCGCGCGCGTCCGGGAGGACCACGTCGCTCACGAGCAGGTGGATCGCGCCGGGGTGGGTGGCCGCGAGCGCGACCGCCTCCTTGCCGTTCCGCGCCGCGAGGACCGAGTAGCCGAACGAGCGCAGCGCGGCGACGCTGAGGTCGCGCACCTGCGCCTCGTCCTCCACGACGAGCACCGTCTCCCCGCCCCCCGCGACGGCGGAGGGCGCCCTCGCGGGCTGCTCGGAAGGCGCGCCGCGCACGCGCGGGAAGCAGATCGTGAAGCGCGTCCCCTGGCCGGCGGCGCTCGAGAACCAGATGTGGCCGCCGTGCTGCTTCACGATGCCGTGGCACGTCGCGAGCCCGAGCCCCGATCCCTTGCCCGGCTCCTTGGTCGTGAAGAACGGCTCGAACACGTACTGCCGGATGGCGTCCTCGATGCCCTGCCCGGTGTCCGTGACCGTGAGCTCCACGTAGTCGCCTGGATCGAGCTCCGGCGTCCGCTCCGCGTCGCCCGCGCCGATCGTCGTGTTCGCGGTCTCGATGGTCAGGCGGCCGCCGGCGGGCATCGCGTCGCGCGCGTTCACGGCGAGGTTCATGAGCAGCTGCTCGAACTGGCCCCGATCGATGTGGATGGGCCAGATCTGGCTCCCCGGCAGCACGGCGAGCTCCACGTCCTCGCCGACGAGCGGGCGGAGGAGCGGCTCGACGCCGAGGATGAGCGCGTTCGGGTCGACCACGGTCGGCTGGATGAGCTGCTTGCGCGCGAAGGTGAGCAGCTGCCGCGTGAGCGCCGCGGCGCGCTCCGCGGCGGTGCCGATCTGCGTGAGGTGATCGAGGACGGGCGACGACGTCGGCACCTTGCGCACCGCGAGCTCCCTGTGCCCGAAGATCGCGGTGAGCATGTTGTTGAAGTCGTGCGCGACCCCGCCGGCGAGGCGCCCGATCGCCTCGAGCTTCTGGCTGTGCAGGAGCTGCTCCTCGAGGCGCCGGCGCTCGGTGATGTCGAGGCTCGTGCCGACGAGCCCGGTGATCGCCCCTGCGTCGTCGGTGAGCAGCTGCGCCGCCATCTGCATGTGCCGCAGCTCCCCGGTCGACGGGCGCACAACGCGGCACTCGACGGGGCTCGCGATGCCGAGCGGCGAGGCGCTCTCCGCGCCGCCGAAGACGCGGTGGCGGTCCTCCGGGTGGATGAGGCCCGCGAAGAGCTCGAACGTCGGGCGCACGGACGGGTCGACGCCGAGGAGCTGGTAGAGCTCGTCGGACCAGCGGATGGTCCGCGACTCGAGGTCGTAGGACCAGCTGCCCACGAGGGCGATGCGCTGGGCCTCCTTCAGCATGCGCTCGCTGCGGCGGAGCTCCTGCTCGGCGCGGCGGCGCTCGGTGAGATCGACGATCGCGCCGAAGAAGCGGGTGGGCGGGCCCGCCCCCTCGATGACGGGCAGACTGCTCAGCAGGCACTCCCGCACCGCGCCATCCCGGTGGCGCACGCGGAACGCGCTCGCGCCCGATCCCTCTCCGGTCTCGATCGCCAGCCGCAGGCCGGCGTGCATCCGCTCCCTGTCGTCGGGGTGGATGGCCGCGAGGAACGCCTCCGGCGACGGCCTGTCCGTCGCGGGGTCGTAGCCCAGGATCCGGAAGAGCTGCCGCGACCAGGTGACGTGGTTCGAGCCGAGCTCCCAGAGCCAGTTGCCCATCTGCGCCGCGCGCTCGGCCTCGTCGAGCTGCGCCTCCCACCCGATGGAGGCGAGGCCCCGCGCGCCGCTCGGATCCGCGGCGGAGGCGCGCTGGCGTGACGCGTGGGCGTCGGACAGCGCCTGCTCCAGCTCGGCGACGCGCGCGCGGAGCGAGTCGAGCTCACGGCTCGCAGCCGCGCTCATGGCCGTCCTGCTCCTCGTCGCGGCGGGGCGGTGCTCATGGCCGCGCATTGTATGCCGCGGCGCGCCCCGCGGGGGATCCCTCTTCTGCGACCCATGCCGCGAGCGCGCCTAGCTCCGTCGGCGCACGAGCAGCGTACGCGTGATCTCCACGACCTTTTCCTTGACCCTGCCGTCGGTCTTTCCGAGCTCGGGGGTGAACAGATCGGCCCCTTGCTCGAGCAGCGCGCGCGGCGGCGTGTTCTTCACGCCGACGATCCGGAAGGTGACGCTCCCGGCGCCTGCGCCGGCCTCTTCACGGGCGATCACCTTCGACGCGGCGAAGAGCGTGTCGCCCGCGAGCACGCCGCTCGGGTGGGCCCCGTCGTCGAGGCCGAGGTCCCAGACGCCGCACCCGGCGGTGTCCCGGCTGGAGAGCGCGAGCACCCAGGACAGCACGAGCCCCCCGTGGACGACGCGCGTCTTCGCGAAGGAGCTCGCCCTGCAGTACTGCTCGTCGAGGTGCAGCGGGTGGGAGTTGCGCAGGAGGGTCGCGAGCTGCATGTGCTCGCTGTCGCCGACGGTCCGGCCGACCTCGTGGGTGAGCACGTCGTCCACCTCGAAGTCGTCCCAGAAGCAGGCGAAGCCGCCGTGGCGCGCCGGCGGCGGCAGCGGGCCGTCGAGCTCCCTCGGCAGGCGCGCCGGGGTCCCGTCCGGCTGCACGACCGCGTGCGGCGCGTCGGCGGGGCGCTCCGCGACGCGGCCGGGGGGCACGAGCGCCTTGCGCTCGAACGAGCAGACGAGCAGCCCGTACTGGTTCACCACCTGCGTCCTGACGTGGACGACGCCCTTGTCGCCCGTCGAGACCGGCTTCTTGCCGATGACCATCGAGCTCGCGCGCAGCGTGTCCCCGGGATAGCAGGCCTCCGGGAACCGCACGTCGATGTACGCGAGGTGCGCGATCGCCTGCTCGCTCACGTCGTGAACGCTGAAGGAGATCCCGAGGTTGAGGAGCAGCAGCGGGCTCACCGGCCTGTCCCTGAGCCCCACCGCTCTGGCCGCGACGCGGCTCGAGTAGGTCGGGATCGCGTCCTGGAACGAGGCCGCGAAGAGCGCGAGCATCCCCTCGTCCACGGTGACGTCCCAGGGGTGGGCGTACACCGCGCCCACCGTGAAATCGTCGAGCTTGCGGCCGTAGCGAGGAGAGCGGACGCGGACCATCGGTCCGCGCGATGATGGCACAGGCGCGCACCGCTGACGACGGCGCCGATCGCAACCACGCCTGCGCACACTCGCCCGGGCCCTCGCCCGCGTGCCCCCGCGCACACGCCCGGCGCGCGCTCGCCCTCGTCCGCGGCGCGCTCCGCCGCGGCGGAGCGGGCCCGTTCAGGGCAGCGATCCCTCGAGCAGGGCGCGCGCGATGCCCTGCGCGAGCACCTCGCGCGTGCCCAGGTGGAAGAAGAGGCTGCGGGCGTCGAGCAGCAGCCGCGCCGGGACCGAGCCCTCGGCGTAGCCGTTCGCCCCGTGGATCTGCATGCAGGCGTCGGCGGCGTCCCAGGCTGCGCGGCTCGAGAACAGCTTGGCCATCGCGGACGTGAGCTCGCACGGCTGCCCCGTGTCCGCGGCCTGCGCGGCGGCGCGCGTGAGCTGGCGCGCGGCCGCGACGCGGGTGATGAGCCCGCCGAGCCGGTGCGCCACGCGCGGGAAGGAGATGAGCTGCGACCCGAACTGCACGCGCGTCTTGGCCCGCTCGAGCGCGAGCTCCAGGGCGGCCTGCGCCACGCCCACGCCGCACGCCGCCGCGTAGACGCGGCCGATCACGAGCGACCGCTGGATCTGGGCGATCCCCTCGCCTTCGCGCTCGCCGAGCAGGGCCTCGCGGCCGACCTGGAGCCCCTCGATCCGGAGCTCGTAGTGCCCCATGCCGCGCTGCCCGAGCGCCCGCACCTCGGCCCCGGCGATCCCTGCGTCCGGGAAGTCGGCGCCCGGCGCGCCGCGCCGCTTGGCGACGGCGAAGAGGCTGGGCCCGAGCGGCTGCTGTCCCTGTCCGCCGGGCGTCGTCGTCCTCGCAAGGGTGAGCACGAGGTCGGCGCGTGACGCTCCGGTGACCCATGCCTTCTTGCCGGTGATGAGGTAGCTGCCGTCGGCCTGGCGCTCGGCGCGCGTGGCGACGCGCGCGAGGTCCGACCCGTAGGCGGGCTCCGAGAACGCGAGGGCGCAGCGCGCCTCGCCGCCGGCGATGCGCGGCAGCCAGGTCCTGCGCTGGAGGTCGGTGCCGGATCGGGCGAGGAGGTCGAGCGCGATGGAGGCGGTCATGGTGAGCACGCCGAAGCCGAGCGAGCCGCGCGCGAGCTCCTCGACGGCGGCGGCCATGGCGGCCGCGCCGAGCCCGTCGCCTCCGTGCTCGGGCGCGGTGGCCAGCCGGAACACCCCGAACTCCCCCATACGGCGGACGATCGACTCCGGGATGAGCCCGTTGCGCCGGTGGATCTCCGGGGCGAGCGGCTCGACGAGGCGCTCGACGAAGTCGCGCATGTTGTGCCGTATCCACCCGACGCGCTCGTCCTCTGCGCCGCCGCAGCCGGGGATCCCGTGCTCCGCGGCCGTGCGCACGAGCGACGCCACGGCGGCCCCCGAGCCGGCGTCGCGCGCCCACGCGGCGACCGCGGGGTGTCCGATCGCCTTGGCGACCTCGTCATCGCGGAGCTCGAGCTCGCCGAGCGGTGCGACCTCTCCGCCCCCCAGATCGACGCCCCCGCGCAGCGACAGGAGCAGCGCCCCTGCGTGGGCCTCGGCGACGGCCCTGGCCTCGCCGCCCGCCTCGCAGGCCCAGCCGGCGAGCGAGCGGCAGGCCTCGATCTCCGCGTAGAGGTGGGCGAGCGCGTGAGCGGCGAGCTGGTGTCGATCGAGCAGCATCCGTGACACGTGCAGCGGCACGGCGGCGCCGCCGGCGCGGACGAAGCTCGCGCTCCTCGGCGCGCCCCGCAGGCCTGCGTTCGTCGGGCTCCCGACGTCCACCACCCGGTCCCGGAGCCGCCCGCGCGCGACGCGCGCGAGCTGCTCGACGGAGGTGATCGCCTCGCGCATTCCCCCTGGGCTATCGGCCTCGAGTTTGCGAGAAACGATGGTGGCGTGTTGCTCCCGAATCGCCCTCATCCCCAATCCCCCCGATCGCGGACTACGACCCACCCCTTATTTCACAAGACGCAGGGCAACCACCTCTGCGCCGCTCCACGGTCCTACCCGCCGCGACAGGCGCGGAAAGGCCCGCCGAGAATGGCATCTCAACCAGTGTTCGTCGAGCCGGCCCGCACGCTCTCTGTCTCGATTCGACAGCGCGCTAAGGCCCTTCCCGAAGCCCCTTTTCCTCTTCCGTCCGGCGACGCGCAACCACGCCTGTTCCTCCGCAAATCCTAAGTCTCGGACGGCGCCTCCCTCCAACAACCCTAGACTCCGCGCGCCCCCTCTCCACGGGGCCGGGCGCCCCGGGCAGAGGCCGCTACATGGAGCTCACGCTCGGGAGCGCCGCGTCCCGGATCGTGCAAGCCCGGAGGAGCCTGTCGCCCAGCTCGACCGCCCACGACCGCACGGCGTCGGCCCGCGGGCACTGCGGCACCGACGCGACGGCGTCCTGGATGAGCCGCTGCAGCAGCCGGGTCGTCCCGGAGAGCCCGAGCTCCAGCGCCGTGTTCGGCCGCCCGAGCGCCCCGTCCCGTCCCGCCGGCTTGCCCATGTCCTCCGGCTGGCCGATCAGGTCGAGCACGTCGTCTGCGACCTGGTACGCCTCGCCGATGCGCTGCCCGAGGTCGCCCCAGGCGGCCCCGTCCTGGCCCGCCGAGAGCGCGCCCAGGGCCGCCGCCGCCTCGAACAGCGCCCCCGTCTTCGCGCGCCGGTAGGCCGACAGCGGGACCTTCGCCTCCGACTCCCACGCCTGCCCGGCGATGATCCCCTGGGGCATCCCGACGCCGCCCGCGAGCACCTCGAAGAACCGGACCCCCCTCCGCGCGTCGGACACGCCGCTCGCCACCGCGTGGAAGGCGCCGCGCGCGAGCGCCTCGAAGGCGAGCACGATCAGCTGATCGCCGGCGAGCACCGCGATCGGCTCGCCGAAGGCCCGGTGGACCGAGGGCTGGCCGCGCCGGATCGGCGCGTCGTCGAAGCAGGGGAGATCGTCGTGGACCAGCGACGCGCAATGGATGAGCTCGACCGCCGCCGCCGCCGCGTCGGCCACCTCCGGCGCAGGATCGCCGTAGGCCGAGGCCACGGCCAGGCACAGCCGTGGCCGGACGCGGGCACCGCCGGGGAAGACGGCGTGGTGCGTCGCCGCCAGCAGAGCGGGCGGCGACGCGGGCGAGGAGAGCGACTCGATGGCGACGCGGAGGACGCGCTCGATCCGGCGATCGAAATCCATGACGGGCGATTTTTGACGAGGTTCAGACTATTGTCAATGGTTTGAACAACGTTTACACAAAGTATAGACAAACCGCCCGCGACGGGTAAGCTCCGGCTCCATGGCGGACAAGGGAGATCGCGTCGTGGTGATCGGCGGGGGCATCGGCGGGCTGACCGCGGCCGCGCTCCTGGCATCGAACGGGCTCGACGTCGTGCTACTCGAGCGGGCGGCGCGCGTCGGCGGAAAGATGCGCGAGGTGGCCCTCGGGGGTCGCCGCCTCGACGCCGGCCCGACGGTGCTCACGATGCGGTGGGTCTTCGACGAGATCTTCGCGTCGCTCGGGCTCTGCTTCGGGGACCACGTGCCGCTCCGCCCTGCCGGGACGCTCGCGCGCCACGTCTGGCCGGACGGGTCGACGCTCGATCTCTTCGCCGACGTCGAGCGCACCGCGGACGCGATCGGCGCGCTCGCGGGGGCGCGGGAGGCGGACGGGTACCGCCGGTTCTGCCGGTACGCGCGCGAGATCTTCGACGTTGTGGAGGCGCCGTTCCTGCGCGCGGAGCGGCCCACGCTCAAGACGATCCTGAGCACGGCGGGCAGCCTGGGCCTCGGCGGGATGATGAAGATCGACGGGCACCGCACCCTCCACCGCGCGCTCGGCGACTTCTTCGCGGACGGGCGCCTCTTGCAGCTGTTCGGGCGCTACGCCACCTACTGCGGCTCGTCGCCGTACCTCGCGCCGGCGACGCTGAGCGTGATCGCGCACGTGGAGCGCGAGGGCCTCTGGTTCCCCGAGGGCGGGATGTACCGGGTGGCCGAGGCGCTCGCCGCGGCCGCGACCCGCGCCGGGGCGACCCTGCGCTGCGGCGCGCACGTCGCCGCCATCGAGGAGGGCCGCGGCCGCGCGCGGGGCGTCGTGCTCGAGGGCGGCGAGCGCATCGAGGCCGACGCGATCGTGATGAACGCCGACCCGGCGGCGCTGCGGAACGGCCTGTTCGGCCAGCGCGTCGCCGGCAAGGCGCCGGCGAGCGCGCCGCGGTCGCTCTCGGCGGTCACCTGGGCGCTCGTGGCCGAGGTGAGCGGCTTTCCCCTCCTCCGGCACAACGTCTTCTTCTCCGGAGACTACGAGGCCGAGTTCCGCGACCTCTTCGAGCGCGCCGCGGTCCCGCGCGACGCCACGGTCTATGTCTGCGCCGAGGACCGCTGGGATGAGCCGTCGCCGGGGCCCGGCGGGGCCGCGGCCGGCGCGCCCCCGGAGGCGCACGCCGGAGAGCGTCTGTTCTTCCTCCTCAACGCCCCCGCGACAGGTGATATGCACACCCCCTCATCCACGGAGATCCAAGAATGCGAGCAGCGTGTGTTCCATCGACTGCAGAGGTCCGGCCTCTCGCTGAAGAGCGCGGGCCCCTCCCCGGTGGTGACGACGCCGGCGGACTTCGAGCGCATGTTCCCGGCGACGGGGGGCGCGCTGTACGGGCCGGTGTCTCACGGGTGGAGCTCGACCTTCGCGCGCCCGGCCTCCCGCTCGAAGCTCCAGGGCCTGTACTTCGCGGGCGGGAGCGCGCACCCGGGGGCGGGCGTGCCGATGGCGGCGCTGAGCGGCCAGCTCGCGGCGCGGAGCGTGATGGAGGACCTCGCTTCGACCTCGAGATCCCGAGCGGCGGCTACGCGTGGTGGTACCTGGACGCGGTGAGCGACGACCGCCGGAGCGCGCTCACGATCATCGCGATGCTCGGGAGCGTCTTCTCGCCGTACTACGCGAGGGCCCGCGCGCGCGGCGCCGCGGACCCGCTCATGCATTGCGCGATGAACGTCGCGCTGTACGGCCCGCGCGCCGATCGCTGGGCGCTGACCGAGCGGCCGCGGCGCGCCGTCTTCAGGTCGCCGCGGTCGCTCGCCATCGGCCCGAGCCTGATGGAGTGGGCCGGGGGCGAGCTCCGCGTCGCCTTCGACGAGATCACGGCGCCTGTGCCTTCGCGGCTCTCCGGGACGGTGCGCCTCCGCCCGTCGGCGCCCGGGCCCGCGGCGCCGGGCGCGGGCGGCGCGCAGCCCGGGGTCGCGCTGGACGGCCGGGGGCGCCATCGCTGGGCGCCCATCGCGCCGATCGCGCGCGCCGAGGTCGAGCTCACGCACCCGTCGCTGCGCTTCTCCGGCAGCGCCTACCTCGACACGAACTCCGGCGATGAGCCGCTCGAGCACGCCTTCGAGCGCTGGACCTGGTCGCGCGCGCTCGGGGCGGACGGGATCGCCCTCACCTACGACGTCCGGCGCCGGGACGGCACGCGCATGCTCCTCTCGCCCGCGTTCGACGCGGGAGGCGGCGCGCGCGAGCTCCCGCCGCTCGCTCCCCGGCCGCTCGGCGGCACGCGCTGGGGCATGGCGCGGGACATCGCCGCCGACCCCGGCTCCGCGCCGCGGCTCCTCCGCACCTACGAGGACACGCCGTTCTACGCGCGCTCTCTGGCGACGGCGACGTTCGGCGGCAAGCCGGCGGCGGTCGTCCACGAGGCCCTCTCGCTCGACCGCTTCGCCAGCCCCTGGGTGCAGCTCCTCCTGCCCTTCCGCATGCGGAGGGCGTCGTGACGCTCTCGCTCGCGATCTGGATCGCCACGGCGCTCGCCGCCTTCGCGACCATGGAGGTGTGGGCCGCGCTCCTCCACGGCAGGGTCTGGCACCACGCCCTCTGGAGCATCCACCGCTCGCATCACACGAAGCGGCGCGGCGCCTTCGAGCAGAACGACGCGCTCGCGTTCCTCCACGCCCCGATCGCCGCCGGGCTCATCATCTACGGCTGCGATGGCGCGCCGGGCCCGCTGCGCGAGGCCGCGTTCGGCTTTGGCCTCGGCATGACCGCCTTCGGCGCCGCCTACGTCCTTGTCCACGACGGCCTCGTCCACCGGCGGCTCCCGGTCTCGGGCCTCGCGCGCGTCCCCTACCTCGCGCGCGTCCGCGACGCGCATCGCGTCCACCACAGCACCGGGGGCCCGCCGTACGGCCTGTTTCTCGGGCCCCTCGTCCTCGCGCGCCGGGCAGCGGCGGGCGCCGCGCCCGGACGCCCCTCGGCGGGCGCCGCGCCCGGGCGCCCCTCGGCCGGAGCCGCCCTCGGCGAGGGCGCCCCTCAGCGGGCGCGGTAGAGCTCCCGCGCGAGCCCCGCTCCCCAGCGGCCGAGGGCCCGGAGCGGCAGCGCGCTCACGACCTCGCGGTACACCTCGGGCCGCCGCGCCGCCGTCTCGCGCAAAAATTTAACAAAATCGCCAGGTTGCATCTCATCGCGCAGCAGCGCCGCGTACGCGTCGTCGCCCATCGCGTGGAGCACCGCGAACGCCGTGTTGAGGAGCGCGTTCATCTCCCCTGCCCTCGCCCCGCCGGCCGGCCTCGCCATCAGGGCCGCGAGCGCGCCCGTGCCCGAGTGCACCGGCGCGTCGCGCGCCGCGCTGGGCGCGCCCGGATCCCGCGCCGCGCGCGCCAGGTCGGCGGCCGTCGCCGCGAGCTCGCGCACGTTCGCGCCGAAGCCGCAGAACGTCAGCGGCGAGTGCCGCGCCGCCGCGTCCCCCACGAGCCGCACCCGCCGCCCCGGCGCGCGCGGCGCGGCCGACAGCCGCGACCAGCCGGGGATGAACCCGAACGTCGGCCGGACGAGCCGCGCGTCGCCCTCCTTGTACCGCGAGAGGAGCCGGAAGAACCGCGCGTAGAGCGACAGCAGCGCGCCCGGCCCGACGTCCCCGGAGCGCGCGTAATAGAAGAGGTAGACGGTCGTCTCGCCCGGCCGCCCCGGGAACGCCTCCCAGAGGTGCTGTCGGCCCTCCTCGACGTCCTCCGTCGTGGCGAGGATCTCGCCGACATCCGGCCGGATCCGCCGCTCCCCGTCGCCCTCCGCGAGCCCCGCGAGCACGCCGCCCACGGTCGGGCAGACAAGGTCCGCGGTCGCGTAGGGGCTCGCCGCGCCGCGCGCGTCGACGAGGAGCCGCGCCGACAGGTCGCGCGGCGCGGCGCCCACCCGCGCCTCGGCCACGGCGAGCGCGACGGCGTCCGGCCCCTCCGCGTGCCCGAGGAGCGCGTGCCCGTCGAGCAGCGTCACCCCGAGCGCCTCGGCCCGGGCCCGCGCCGCGGCGAGCAGCCCCCCCGCGTCGATCGCGTGGTCGAGCACGCCGCGCACCGGGTACGTCCCGCCGCCGTGCCAGCGGCACAGCCCCTCGACGTAGCGGGCGACGACGAGCCGCTCCACCTCGCCCTGCGCGAAGATCCCCGACGCCGACAGCGCCTCGACCTCGGCCGTCCCGGCGTTCCACTCGCGGTGCGCCGCGCCGATCCGCGCCCTGTCGAGCACCGCGACCCGCAGCCCGGCCGCCGCGAGCATCGGCGCGAGCAGGAGCGACAGCCCGCCGCCGGCGATCACCACGTCGTAATCGGCCGCCGCCCCCCGGTCCGGCGGCCGCGGCGCGCGCCCGAGACCCGTCCGCGGCGCCGGCGCGACCCGCGCCGCGTCGAGGTGCTCCAGGCGCGCGAGCAGCGCCTCGCCGCCCGCCTCGCGCACGCGCCCGCGCGCCGCGTCGAGCTCCCGCGCCGCCGCGCCCGCCGCGCCGCCTGCTCCGGCCCTCATCGCGCCGCCTCCAGGAGGAAGCGGACCTCGTCGAGCGGCGGCGCCGCGCCGTGCTCGCGCTCCTCCTCCGGCGCGACCGGACTGCGGACGAGCGCCTGCAGCACGAGCCACGCCTTGCGGCCGGGCGACACGACGGCGCGCGTCGACACCGAGTCGAAGCCGCGGCGCGCGATGACGCGCCCGATGTCGGCGTAGATGAGCCGCGCCGCCTGGATCGCCGCGCGGCAGTCGCGCGGCAGCATCGGGATGCCGGCGCCCGCGCGGCGGTAGAGCACCTCCGCCTCGGCGAGCAGCCGCGCCACGACGCGCCCCAGCCGGTCGTCGAACGCGGGCCGCGCGAGCCAGGCGTCCGGCTCGATCCCGGCCTCTCGCAGCCACGCGAGCGGCAGGTAGATCCGCCCGCGCTGGGCGTCCTCCCCGATGTCGCGCGCGATGTTCGTGAGCTGCATGGCGACGCCCAGGTCGCACGCCCGCGCGAGCGCGTCGGGCCCCCGCGCCCCCATGAGCGTCGACATCGTCGCGCCCACGGTGCCCGCCACGCGCGCCGCGTAGGCGTTCAGCTCCGAGAGCGTCTCGTAGCGGCGCCCCTCCGCGTCCCACGCGAGCCCCTCGAGCAGCCCCTCGACGAACGCGCGCGGCAGCTTGTGCTCCGCCATCACGTGGGCGAGCGCCCGGTCGACGGGGCTGTCGTCCGGCGCGCCCGCCGCGGCGCGCGCCAGCCGCTCGCGCAGCGCCGCGACCGCCGCCGCGGCCGCCGACGGCGGGGCGTGCTCCCCGAGCTCGTCGACCGCGTCGTCGGCCACCCGGCAGAACGCGTAGAACGCCGCCGCCGGCTCCCTCACGCGCGGCGGCAGCAGCAGCGCCGCGGCGGCGAAGCTCTTCGATCCCTTGCGGAGGAGCGCCCTGCACGCGGCGAAGTCCGCCGCCGACGCCTCAACGGAACTTCGATGCATCCGGCACCACCCGATCCAGCACGCGCGCCGACGAGAGCACCCCGGGCAGACCGGCCCCTGGGTGCGTCCCTGCCCCGACGAGATAGAGATGCTCGATGTCCTCGCTCGCGTTGTGGGGCCGGAAGAAGGCGCTCTGCGTGAGCACCGGCTCCGGCCCGAACGCCGCGCCGCGGAACGACAGCAGCCGGTCCTGGAAGTCCTGCGGCGTGAGGAGCCGCGAGCTCGCGAGCGCGCCCTCGAGCCCCGGCAGCACGGTCGCCTCGAGCAGCGCCGCGATGGAGCGCCTGTAGCGCTCCTGGGTCGCGGGCCAGTCCGTGCCGCTGAGCAGGTTCGGCACCGGCGACAGCACGTAGAACGCGTCGCAGCCGGGCGGCGCGAGGGCCGGATCCGTGGCGGTCGGCCGGTGCAGGTAGAGGCTGAAGTCGTCTGCGAGCACGTGCTTCTCGAAGATGTCCTCGAGCAGCCGCCTGTACCGCGGCCCGAGGAGGATCGTGTGGTGCGCGACGTCCGGGTACTGCCGGCGCGTGCCGAAGTACCACACGAAGAGGCTCATCGAGTAGCGCTGCCGCTCGATGCGCCGGTCGGTCCAGCGCTTCCGCGCCTCGGGCGCCACGAGGTGCCTGTAGGTCCACGCCGAGTCCGCGTTCGAGACGACGACGTCGGCCGAGAGCCGCTCCCCCGACGCGAGCTCGACGCCCCGGGCGCGGCCGCCCTCCACGGCGATGCGCCGCACCTCGGCCCCGCACCGCACCGATCCGCCGAGCCCCTCGATGAGCGACACGAGCCCGCGCACCAGCGCGCCCGTGCCGCCGATGGGGAAGTGCACGCCCCAGTTGCGCTCGAGGAACGCGATCAGGCTGTAGATCGAGGTGGTCGAGAACGGGTTCCCGCCGACGAGCAGCGGGTGGAAGCTCAGCACCTGGCGCAGGCGGTCGTCCTTCACGTGCTTCGCGACGAGCCCGTACACCGTGCGGTAGCTCTCGAGCCGCATCATGTCGGGCACGATTCGCGCCATGTCCGTCCACGACCCGAACGGCACGTGGGCGAGCTCCTCGAACCCCACGCGGAAGATCGCCTCGCTCGTCTTGACGAAGCGCTCGTAGCCCGCGACGTCCCCGGGTGACAGGCGCGCGACCTCGGCGCGCATCGCGGCGGCGTCGCCCGTGTAGTCGAAGGTCACGCCGTCGTGGAAGCGGATCCGGTAGAACGGCGCCACCGGCCGCAGATCGACGTCGTCGGCCAGGTTCCGGCCGCAGAGCTGCCAGAGCTCCTCGAAGAGGAACGGCGCCGTGATCACGGTCGGCCCCGCGTCGAAGGTGAAGCCGTCCTGGCGGTGCACGTACGCGCGCCCGCCCGGCTCGTCGAGCTTCTCGACGACGGTGACCTCGTAGCCCCGCACCCCGAGCCGCACGGCCGCCGCGAGGCCCCCGAACCCGCTGCCGATCACGACGGCGCGCGGCGCGCGCGACGCCCCGCGGGCGCCCGCCCCGCGCGGCGCGCGCGACGCCTGCCGCGAGGCGACCCCGTCGTCGCCCGGCGACGGGCCGGGCCGCTCGTCCTGCGCCGCAGAAGCGCTGGTGTTTTGCATGGTGCCGAGTATAATGTTTGTCCCAGCCTTTGACAAAGGCGAAAACATCTGCGCAAGCTGGCCTTCCTGGGGCCTCGCCGCCCGCCGGCTCGGCGCTTCGAGCCGGCGCTGGCGGCCGCGGCTCGGCGGGTCCACCTGGGTCGTTCACTTGAGCCGCTACAGAATCCATGCCGTCTCGACGATGTGTGGCGTGTCCTCGGCGACCCTGCGCGCGTGGGAGCGTCGTTACGGCGTGCCGTCCCCTGCGCGCACGGCGTCGGCGTATCGCCTGTACAGCGATGACGATGTCGCGTTGATCAAGAAGATGCGCGACTACGTGAACGGCGGGATGGCCGCGGCCGAGGCGGCGCGCATGGTGCGCGAGACGGAGGTGCCCCGCGCGCCGGCGCACATGAACGGCGGCGACGCGTTCGCGGGCGCGAGCGAGCGCATCGTCGACGCCGCGATCCGGTTCGATCCGGACGGCCTCGAGGCCGAGGTGAACCGGGCCCTCTCGCTCGGCCCTTCGGTGACGATCTTCGAGCGCGCGCTCGGCCCGGCGCTCGAGCGCATCGGCGACCTCTGGCACGAGGGGAAGATCACGGTCGCGCAGGAGCACCTCGCCTCGCAGGTCCTCGGCGCGACGTTGATGCACCTCCTGCGGCTGGCGCAGCCGGGCGAGAGCGGGCGGCGCGTGCTGCTCGCCGCCTTTGCCGACGAGGATCACGTGCTCGGGCTGTTCGGCGTCGGCCTGCGCTTCTGCGCGTGGGGTTTCCGTTCCATCGTGCTCGGCCCGAGGACGCCGCCTGCCGCGATCGCGCGCGCGGTCGAGTCGCTCGCGCCGGACATCATCGCGCTGACGGTCGCGATCCCGCCGCCGCCTCCGGCCGCGCGCGAGCTCATCGACGCCTACGCCGACGCCTGCCGGGACGCCCCGTGGATCGTGGGCGGCGCCGGCTCCGAGGCGCTCCGGCCGTTCATCGAGGCGCGCGGCGGCCTCGTGGCGGCCCCGGAGATGGCGGAGATCCGCGCGCAGGTCGAGTCCGCGCTGCTCTCGCGCCGGCGCCGCAAGGACGCGAGCTGAGCGCGCGCCGCGCCGCGCCGGCCGGCGCGCGCGCCGCGGTCAGCCGTCGACCTCTTTGCGGAGCAGGTCGAGGACCCTTGTCTGCGCCTCGGGCTTGAGCTTGCCCTCGGCCGCGAAGAGCACCTGGCCGTTCTTGCCGACGAGGATGACGTTGCTGATGCCGCGGCGGAGCCGGTAGGCCTCGCGGAAGGTGCCGTCCCAGTCGCAGTAGATGGTCGCGCCGACCTTCCGCGACTCGTCGCGGATGGCGTCCTTCACGAACCCTTTCGCCGGCCAGAAGTCGTAGGAGCTCACGTCGGCGATGGCCGTGACGGCGATGGAGCGCTTGTAGCGGTCGCCCTTCGCGAGCTTCGCCAGCGCGTCCTTGAGCGCCTGGTTCTGCGTCGTCGAGTCCTTGTCCTCGTAGACGATGAGGATCGGCTTGCCCCGCAGCGCCTTGAGCTGGAGCTCGCGGCCGTCGGCGTCCTCGACGCGGGCGTCCGGCGCCCGATCGCCGACAGTCGGCAGCGCGAGCGCGGCGCCCGAGACCAGCGCGACGGCCAGCGCCGCTGCGGATGCGGCCGAGCTGAGGCGGGCGGGCCGCGGGCGGCGGGGAGCGGGCGGGCGGTTCAGCATGTCCATGGTTTGTACCACTACATCGAACCTGACTCCAGGGTTGTTCAATGCTGGTCGATCCACCGGGCTGTCGCAGCTGGAGGCGTCCCTGGGTGTCCTGGAGGTTCTTCTGGGGAGGGTGGCGATGCCCGGTCGAGCTCGCCTTCCTTCCGGTCCGGCGCGGTGAGCGGGAGGGCTGGCGCGGCTCTTGACACCCCCGGCGCCGTGCAAAGATTGGGCGGTGCGAGGAGACCGGCTCTCGGAGCCAAGGTCCCGTAACACTACAACAAAGCGGCCGTCGCGAGCAGGGCTGACGGCGCCGCGGGCGAGGCCCCGGCGCGCGCCGCGCGCGGGGGTCATGGAGGAGTCGTCATGCTGAACCGAGCCACGGATTTCGATCGCACGTTTGCCCTGATGGATGAGCTTCGCCGGCGGATGGATCGGGCGTTCGAGGAGTATGACGCGCCCCGGTCGTCGCTCCGCGGCGATTTCGACCCGTCGTCGCGGTACACGCCTGGTCCGCGCATTCACCTGTTCGACACGGGC
>JAICEP010000057.1 GCA_025924095.1 Sorangium sp. | reverse complement strand
TCGACGTGCAGCACGCGCAACTCGCCGCCGACGCGCAGGCGCAGGGCCTTGTCTAGGCGTCGCTCGAGCTTCGTGACCTGGGTGTCGACCCACCCGAGGACCTCGACGGAGCGCCCCTCGGGGACGAACACGCGCGCCAGGTCTCCGGGGCATCTCCGGGCGATGTGGCGCAAGGTGATGTCGGCGTCTCCCATACGCCGCGCACCTGGCAGATCGCGTGCCGGGGGCGCGGATGGGTCCAACAGCGAGGGTTCCGGGGTGAGGCATGCGCTGCGGAGATAGCGTCGCCATGGCGGGGGCGGCGTCGCCCCCCTGCGGGCCACCTGGCCGGGCGCTTGAAGGCTCGGCGAGCGTGGCGCTCCGGCACAACCGCCAAGCGGGGTCCGCCACCACGCCCTCGGGCGCTCGCGCCGCGGGAAGGGGGTCGGGCGGCCCGCGGCGCCGCGGTGGCTGACGGGCCGCCGAGCGCCTGCCGTCAGGGACGGCTCAAGGCAGCTCCTCGACCGCTCGCGCGACAAAGCGGATGGCCCCGGGGCTCGCTTCGAAATCGTCGACGCGAACGCCGATCCGGTCGAGGCCGCGAGCGCGGACATCGTGAATCACGAGCCCATAGCCCGCGGGGCCGCCTCGCTCGATCTCGAGGTCGTGCGGCGACCAGAACCGGAGTACGCGCCGCGCCACGCCTCGCCGGAGCGCCAGATCGAGGAAAGGTTCGCCGTCGTCGCCCGGCTCGAGCTCGAGCCTCAGACCGACGATCCTGTACTGCCATGCTTGCGGCAGGATCGGGTGTTCGGGATCTTCGCCCCACGCGTGCGTCATGAGCCTCGCTGTCGTGTAAGGAGCGCTCGTCGATCAGGCTCGATGCGCCGCGGTGAGGACGAGCCGCTATGCGCTGCGCCCGCGCACTTCGCGCACCAGCGCCACCATCGCCTTCCGCACCTCGTCGCTCGTCGAGACCGGCGCGTCGAACGGGAGCCGCGCCACCTTCGGCCCCGCCGGGGTGATGACGTCCAGCTCGAAGCCGTAACGATCGACCGAGGTCATCGTCGCACCGGTGGCGTCCTTGATCTCGGCGAGGGCCTTCGCATACGCGAGGACGGCGTCGGCGTGATCGGTGTTCATGTGCTCGAGGATGCGCGCGGCGTCGGCCACGAGCGGATCCGGCTCGGCGGCCGCGTACTCGTCGGCCTCGACCCAGGACATCCGGCCGAAGCCGCCGACGTAGCGGATCGACACAGGGTCGAGCCGATAGAAGGAAAAGTCAGTAAAATCCACGTAGTACGACGCGCGCGGGTGCGTCGCGAGGAAGATCGTCCGGGCGGCGGCCGCCTCGGCGCCCTCGAGCGGACGGCAGGGGCCGATCAGCGTCATCCGCCCGAGCGCGAGCGGGTCCGCTCGGCCCTCGGCGGGCTCGGCGACGAGCAATGACGCTTCGACGCGAACCTTGAGGTTGCCGGTGTGCTCGGCGAGCGCCGAGAGCAGCAGCAGCGGCCGCCCGTGCGCGTCCACCGCGACGGTGACGAGCGAGCCGTACGGATAGCCGGCGGGGTCCCGCGCGAGCGTGCACAGCGTGGCGGTGCGGGCCCGCTGCGCCAGGGTGCGGCAGCGCTCGGCGTGGCTAGGCGACGGAGCGTTCTGGACAGGATGCTCCGCTTCCAGGGCAGAGCCCGGCCGGCCGTGATCTGTGGGCGTCGACATGGAGGGCGGGTAGCACGCCGGGAAGCCCGGCGGAACCCAGCCGTCGGCGCGCTTCAGGGGCACCGTGCGCGCTCAACGGACGCGACAGGGACAACGCCAACGGCGTCGCACGTCAGGTCTCGACCCGGCCGTGCGCACGACCTCTGCAACCGTCAGGGCCCGCTTGACTCCCGGGCACCATCATCATCACTACGCCCTGGGCCCTCCAAGCTGCATGAGCGTCTTGACCCAGCCGTCGAAGAGCGGGCAATTCGCGCGGATCTGCTCGAGCCCGATCGTGAGCGCCGCGAGCGTGCCGCCCGCGACCTTATCATACCCCGGGAAGTGCGCCAAGACCCGCTTCGATGGAGCCGTCGCCTTGTCATTGTTGATGTCTTCCGGCGTCGGGAATTGAGCTCGAATCCCCCTGAACGGCGCGGCGAGCTCGGGTTTGTAGAGCCCCCTGGCGAATCCATCAGGATCGCTAAACAACAACCCTTCAAACTCGTACATTTGTATGTACGGGATGAACCGCCTGGCATCGAAGCGACGTCCCATCTCCTGTTCGACATCGGCGTAGAACGCGGACTCCAGGATCGTCTTCTTCCGGACCGCCGGGTCAAACTCACCGACGCGCTCTTCGTCCGGAAACATGTTTCTACGCCCATAGTAATCGATAAAAGTAGTGCAGAAGGCCGTCGACTGTTCCTTCAACCGCTTCACGACGAGACTCTTCAAGCGTTCATACCGAACGTTTCCGCTCATCTGGATCGAGGGCAACAGGACGACGCCGTTGTCCGCGAGGAGGGGACGAAGGAGCTCCTCGATGAAGGTCTCCTCTGTCTGCCCCTCGGCGACAATGCAAAGCATCGTCATCGGCTCGGTCGCGCCCCGAGAAGATTCTTCAACCAGAGGTCGCCGAGAGAGTATTCCTCCAGCCAAGTGGCGAGCGACGCAGGATCGAGGCGGCGCATGGTGGCTTCACGCCCGGCACGCACCGGCGGCGCTCCGGGCGGCGAATGCATCGGGCGCTCGACGACGACGACATCCTCGGGAGCGAATTGATCGAGCAGCGTCACGGACTGCGTGGCGATGAGCACCTGGACATACTTTGAAGCCCGCTTGATCATCGAGCCGATGACGCCAACGCCGTACGGATGTAGCCCGAGCTCCGGCTCGTCGAGTATCAGGATGCTCGGTAGATCTTTCTCGGGTTGGCCGAGGAGCGTGACGAGGGCCATCGTCCGCAGCATGCCGTCAGATGCCTGCGAGGCATCGAACACGACGTCGCTACCTGTCTCGCGCCACGCTAGCAGCAATGTATTATGAGCGGGGATCAGCTCAAAGTCGCTGAAGAACGGGGCGATGAGGCGAATCGTGTCGACGATCCTGCGATAGGCCAGGGGTTCATCGTTCTGGAGCCGCAGGAGAACTGGGGCGAGATTCCCGCCATCTTCCTTCAGGTAGCGATTGTCATTGATGCTCCACTTATCGAGCATCCTCGAGGTCTGCGAGGTATTATGAAACTGAGCGACGATGCAGCGCTGGATGAGGACACGGATGGTCTGGGCCGTCCTGTTGCCCTGATCGCCCAGCGAGATGAGCCCTGACTCTCGATGCCCGGAACCAAGTCTTTTCCACGGCGAGGCCGGGCCATCCTGATTTCTGGTGAATCTGAACTGCTCGTTGGCGAAGATCAGCGTGTCACCCGCCGCATGTTCGAGGCACGCGGTGTACTCGTTCCTACCCTTCTCTGTCTCGAAGGTGAGTCCTACCTCGATCCGAGGCGTCACCTGCGGACCGTCGTGCAGGAAGCGACTCGCCCCTCCCTTGCGCGCGATCTCGAGCTGGAGGTTCCCTGAGGAAGCCATCGCCCAGCTCATCAGCCGGAAGAACGAGATGAAGTTGCTCTTCCCCACACCGTTTGCGCCGATGAGCACGTTGAGCGCGCGCGGCTCGAAGACGAGCTCGCGGAAGGTCTTGAATCCTTTGAGCTCAAGCTTCGTGAGTCGGATTAGCGGTGCCGTCTCTGTGGTCACGATCAGTGGCGTCCGGCGGGCAGATAGAGAGCATGCTCACCTTCCCTCGGCCCCACAGGAACGTCAAGCGCGACGCTCGGGGTTCTGGCGCGGCCGAGCCACATCGTCCGGTGAAACGGCAGGGCGGGCCCCCGGGGTCCAGACGCCCGTTCCGACCGTCGCGCGCCGCTACGACGGCACCACCCGCAGCCGCCCGCGCTGCCCCGCCACCTCGCGCCCCTCCACCTCGGCCGGCCGCGCCGGCGCGGGCCGCGCCACGGCCGGCGGCCACACCGCGAAGTCCTCCGGGAGCGGCCCGGGGAGCGCCGGCTGCGCCGTCCGCTCCAGCAGCTGGAAGTCGCAGCGCGCGACGAGATCGAGCGGCAGCCCCTTGTCCGGACCGCCCTTCGCGTACCACGCCCGCGCCGCCTGCACGTTGCGGATGAGCACGGCGTGCTGCGGATCGCCCTTCGCCGCCGCCGTGAAGTGATCCTGCATCGCCTGCCAGTCGCGCCGGCCCGCCGCGACGCACGCGAGCGCGTTGTAGGCGAGCCCCGGCAACGGATACCCGAGCTCCAGCGCGCGCGCGACGTGCCGCTCCGCCAGATCGAGCTGCCCCGCGTCGAGGTAGGCGACGCCGAGCTCCAGGTGCGCCGCGTGATGATCGCCGAGCAACGCGAGGATCGCCCGCCGCTCCTCCACCCCCTCGCGGTAGAGCTCGCGCAGACCCTTGTTCTGCTCGAACCACGCGCTCATCAGCGCCGTGTCCGCCTCCGAGGCGTCGAACGGGGTCTTGAGCTCCTGGAAGTCGCCGCGGAAATAGACGGCGCGCTCGAGCCAGCCGGCCGCCTCGGCGTCGTCGAAGTCGCGCGTCCCTGGGTAGATGGACAGGCACGAGAAGATGTACTGGTGCGGCTTCGCCGCCTCCAGGAACGCGAGCGTCTCGCGGAACGTCTCCGCCGTCTCGCCGCGGTTGCCCAGCATCATGTAATAGCGGACCTGGATACCGTACTTCTTCGCGAGCTCGGTCGACTCGATGATCTTCTTGGCCGTGATCTTCTTGTCGATGTTCTTCAGGATGGCCGGCGACCCCGACTCGACACCGAGGCTCAGCCGCTGGCAGCCGGCGAGGCGCATCTCCCGGAGCAGGTCGTCGCCGAGCACGTCGACGCGCGTGTCGCAGCTCCACAGAAACGAGATCTTGCGCTCGCGGATGCCACGGCAGATCTCGAGGACGCGCTTGCGGTTCGTCGTGAAGGTGTCGTCCTTGACCTGGACCATCTTCACGGGGAGCTTCTTCACCGTGGCCTCGAGGGCGTCGAGCACGTAAGGCACCGACTGGCCCCGGAAGCCGCGGCCCCAGGTCGCCTCGGCGCCGCAGAACGTGCAGGCCCAGGCGCAGCCGCGCGAGGTCATCACGATGTGCGTGCAGAAGTGGTCGTGCGGCGACGCGAGCGCGTCGAGGTCCTCTATCGCGGCCCGGGGCGGGCCGAGCTCGACGCGGCCCTCGACCCGGTAGGCCGTGCCGGCGAGGCCGAGCGCGGGCCGGCCGGCCTCGAGGCGGTCGAGGAGCTCCAGGAACGAGTGCTCGCTCTCGCCGAGCGTCACCGTGTCGATCTCGGGGTGGTGCCGCAGCATCTCGGCCGCGAGCGGGGTCGCGTGCGGCCCGCCGACGACGATGTGCGCCGCGGGATGAAGCCGCCGGATGCACCGGGCGGTGAGCCCCACGCCGCGGCGGTTGGCGGTCCAGCACGACATGCCGAAGACGTCCGCGTCGAGCTCGCGCACGATCCGCTCGACCTGCGAGAACGGGTACGACGAGAGGTTCAGCACCTTCACCTGGTGGCCCGCGCGGAGGGCCTGCGCGCCCAGGGAGAAGAGCCCGTACGGGGTCTGGTGGAAGTCCGGGTCGAGATCGCCCTCGCGGTAGTCCGCCGGCGGGCCGTCCCCGCTCGTGTCAGGCGCCTCTCCCGGCGCGGGGATCTTCCAGGGCGGTGGGTAGAGCAGCGCGATGCGCATCGGTCCTGCCTTTCCGGTGCTGGGGGTCACGCGGGCGCGGCGCCGAGCGCGAGCGACGCGCCGTCGGCGTCGATGCGGCGCGCGCGCGCGATGCGGGCGTAGAGCTCGGCGCTCGGCCGGGGGCTGCGCTCCTGGGTCACGCGGTCGACCTCGACGAGCCCGAAGCGCGGGGCGTACCCCTCGGCCCACTCGAAGCTGTCGAGCAGCGACCAGTGCATGTACCCGCGCACGTCGATGCCGCGCTCGATCGCCCGCGCGACCTCGGCGAGGTGCCGCACGAGGAAGCGCGGGCGCTGGTCGTCGTCGGCGTCGGCGATGCCGTTCTCGGTGATGTAGATGGGGACCCGGGCGCGGGGCCACCAGGCGTCGAGCACGTAGCCGAGCCCCTCGGGGTAGACCTCCCAGCCGAGATCGCTGACCTCGGCGCCCTCGGGGACGAGGCGCCGGAGGAAGCCCGCGCGCGCGTGCGCCGGCGAGAAGCGGACAAGGTCGCGGCTGTAGTAGTTCACCCCGAAGAAGTCGTGCAGGCCGCTGTCGCAGAGGGCGCGCGCGAAGGCGTCGTTGAACAGCCGCTCGAAGAGCGCCGCCCACATGCGGTCGGCGAGGCGCCCGAACCGCTCCGGCTCGATGACGCGCAGGTGGTGCGCGACGCCGACGGCGATGGCGTGGCCGCGGCGGCCCGCGGCCTCGTGCATGGCGCGGTACATGGCGGCGTGGGCGCGGAAGAGGTTCTGGTGGGCGCGCACCGCCTCGACGGGCGAGCTGCGCGCGGGCGGCCAGACGCCGAGCAGGTGGGCCTGGAGGGCGAGCATGTTGGGCTCGTTGATGGTGACCCAGAGCTGGCAGAGATCGCCGAGCGCCTCGACGGCGCGCTCGGCGAAGCGCGCGAGGAGCGCCGGCAGCTCCTGCGAGAGCAGGCCGCCGCGCAGCGCGACCCAGCGCGGCAGGGTGACGTGGTGGACGGTGACCATCGGGGTGATCCCGGCCTCGAGGTGCGCGCCGAGCACGGCGCGGTAGTGGTCCCACGTGGCCGGGTCGAACTCGCCCGGCTCCCGCTCGACGCGCGCCCACTCGATGGAGAGCCGGTGGGCCCCCATGCAGAGCCGCGCCTGGAGCGCGACGTCCTCGCGGAAACGGTGCAGCTGGTCGCACGCGTCGTCCGGCGTATCGCCGCCGCGGACACGCCCCGGCTCGCGCGCGAACGCGGCCCAGTCGCTCTGCGCACAGTGCCCCTCGACCTGTGTGGCAGAGGCGGCGGTGCCGAACAGGAAGGCGTCCGGGAAGCGCAGCTCCTCACCCATGGCCGCGCATCCTACGCGAACTCGCGCCGGGCGGCTGCCTTCCGGGCAGGAACGCGACCCCGCGGCGCGCTGCGCTGCGGCGTGACCTGCGCAACGGGCAGGACCGGCGTGCTGCGTACGGCGGGGCGCGCCGGGGGCGGCGGCGGGGCGCGACGATTGCCCGATCGGCCGGGCGCCCCTACGATACGGACCGGTGCGGTGCGGAGGTGCGGCGAGCGCGGGACGGGGAGCACGC
The DNA here is from genome assembly GCA_025924095.1 of Sorangium sp. Lineage (GTDB taxonomy): Bacteria > Myxococcota_A > Polyangia > Polyangiales > Polyangiaceae > Sorangium. Next base: position 10,348 of record JAICEP010000057.1, on the reverse strand, counting down.
GCCCTCGCCGTGGCCCTCGCCGTCGCGCTGCTGCACGGGGCCGCGCTGGCCAGGGCGGACGGGGTCGGCTGGGCGACGGCGCAGGCCGCCGAGCTGACGCGCCAGGCCGAGGCCCGCGCGGCGGCCGGCGAGGCGGACGTGGCGCTGTCGCGGTACCTGGAGGCGGTCCGCTTCGACGCCACCTACGGCCCGGCGTACCTCGGGCTCGGCGCGCTGTACGAGCGGGCGGGCGACCCGCGCGAGGCGGAGCGCACGTACTCGGTGGGCCTCGACCACGTGCGCGGCTTCGTCGAGGGCTACCGCGCCCGGGCGGCGCTCCGGGCGCGCGAGGGGCGGCGCGACGAGGCGATCGCCGACTTCGAGGCGGCGGCGGCGCTCCGGGGCGACGACGCCGGGCTGCTCCAGGACCTCGCGGCCGCCTACGTGGCCGCGGGGGCGCTGCCGGCGGCGCTCGGCGTGGCGCGGCGGCTCTCGGCGCTGGCCACGCAGGCCGGCGATCCCGCCCGGGAGGCCGCGGCGAGGACGCAGGCGCGCGCCCTGTCGGCGCTGGTCGACGAGGCCGATCCCGTGCGGGCGGGCGGCGCCGATCGCGGCCCGGTGCGGCGCGCGCTCGCGCTGTACGCCGCGGCGCCGGCGCGGGGGCGGACCGCGGACCCGCCGCGCGAAGGGCGGTGATCGAGCCACCCGGGATGACCGCACGATCGTCCGTGTCGGACAGCGGAGCAGCCATGATAGGCGCAGACCCAGAGGCGCGCTGGTCGGCGTCGGAGGGCTACGCCAGACGCTCCTCGACGATCATGCGCACCCCGTGCGCCGGCCCGGCGTTGGCGGCGCGCACCTTCCCCGGATCGGGCCGCAGCGACGCGAGGCGCAGCCGGTAGCGCCGCAAGATCGTGCCGAGCACCAGCCGCATCTCGTGGGCCGCCATCGCCGCGCCGAGGCAGCGCCGCGCCCCGCCGCCGAAGGGCACGAGCTCGAACGGCGTGAACTTGCGCTCGAGGAAGCGCTCGGGCTTGAAGCGCAGCGGCTCGGGATAGAGGTCCTCGCGGAAGTGCGCGACCCCGATCGCCACGCCCACGCCCACGCCGGCCGGCAGCGTGTAGCCCATGAGCTCCAGCGGACGCAGGAGCTTGCGCGGAGCGGGCGCCGGCGCGAGCGGGTAGCGGCGCAGGGTCTCCTGGCAGACGGCCTCGAGGTACGGCTGCCTGTCCAGCGCCTCCACCTCCGGGTCGCGCCCAAGCGCCGCCAGCTCGGCGCGCAGCCGCTCGAGCGCCGCGGCGTTCTCGGGCCGGTGCAGCGCGTAGAACGCCCACGCGATGGAGATGGCCGTGGTCTCGTGACCGGCGACCACAAGCAAGATCAGCTGATCCCGGATCTCCTCGTCCGTCATGGGCTGCCCGTCCTCGTCGCGGGCCTGGACCAGGAGGCTCAGGATGTCCTCGCGCGGCCCGGCCACGCGCGCCGCCGCGATCAGCGCGTCGAGCTGCTCGCGGAGGAGGCGCTGCCGCCGCAGGAACGCAGCGAAAGGACCGAGGCCGCCGAGCTCGCGCCGCAGCGACGGGAAGAGCGCGATCAGCGGCGAGATCCCGTTGAGGAGATCCAGCAGCAAGGTGGCCAGCCCCGCCATCCGCTCCGGCTCGCTCACCCCGAAGACGGCTTGCAAGATCACGTCGAGCGAGATCCGCTGCGCGACCTCGTACACCATCACCTGCCGATCCGGCTGCCAGTCCGCCGTGTGCCGCTCGGCCAGGCGGCAGATCGCCTCCCCGTAGGCGCGCACGCGCGCTCCGTGGAACGGCGGCATCATGAGCTTGCGGAGCCGGCGGTGCTCGGCGCCCTGGAGCAAGATCATCGAGCTCCGGCCCAGGAACACGGACAGGTCCGCCGACAGCGGAGCGAACGTGTCGGGATCCGCCGTGTAGATGGCCTTGATTCCGACGGGATCGCCGGTGCACACCATCGGGGGATCGCCGGGAAACGAGAAGGGATCGCCGTACCGCTGCGCGAGCGGCACCATGCAGCCGATGGGATCCCGGAGGTACCGGATCAGAGTCCAGAGCTTGCTGCTCGGCCCCGGCGGGAGGGTGGGCATCCGACCAGACTACCAGGCGAGCGACCCGGCACCTTCACCGAAGAAGCGCCACCCACCACAGCCGAGACAATTCTCCACGACCGATCCCTCGAGGGAGCAGCCGAAACCTCCGGGCTCGGCAGAACGCGGCTGCCGCATCCGCCCCCGCGCTCCCCTTCAATCGACGATGAAGAGCGTCGCGCCCGCCTGCGTGGACGAGAGGTGCGGCTCGGCGCCGTCCGCCACCTGGTAGCTGGTCCCGGCTGGCAGCGTGAACGTCCGCCCGTCCTTGAGCTCGGTGGTCAGCTCTCCCTCGAGGACAAGGAGGACGTGCCCGCGGCTGCACCAGTGATCCGCGCGGTATCCCGGCGTGTATTCGACCTTCCTGACACGGATATTGCCGGCCTCGATCGTCCGCCAGATGGCCTTCCCGGTCTCCCCTGGATGCTCGGTCGGCTCGACCTTCGCCCAGTCGGCGACGAAGAAGGGGACGCCTTCAATCTTCATCCTCGACAACTCCTCTCTGCGCTCTCGCGCACCACCCCGCCGCGCGCTGGCGCCGTGCGCCCGGCGCGCTCACTTGATGGCCAGGAACCCCTCGAACGAGACGTACTTCATGACGGACATGATATCGACGAAGCCGGCCCGCTTCAGCATGTCGACGTTCCCCTGGGTCGAGAACGGCTCGAGCACTCCCTTGAGGCTCCGGGCCTTCGCGACGATCTCGGAGGGGGTGAAGCTCTGCTTCAGCTTGAACTCCTGGTACAGCGCCGTCGTGATGTCCTGGAACCTGGCGTCGCACGCCCGCACCTTCTCGAACAGGACGAAACAGCCCCCCCAGTTGAGGGACTGGTAGATCCTGTTGATGACCTCCTGCCGGAACTTCGGCGGAACGAACTGCAGACAGTAATAGGACACCATCATGTCCGATTTCTCGAAGTCCCACAGGACCGCGTCGCCGACGTGGAGCTCGACGTTCTTCATGCCGTCGAGGCTCGCGCGCGCCTGCGCGATCATGGTCTCCTCGACGTCGAGGCCGACCCACTTCGCGTGCTTGCCCGCGTTGTGACGGGCCAGATTCCCGAGGAGCTCCCCGGTCGACACCCCGAGCTCGTAACAGACGGACCCGTCGTTCACGAAGAAATCGCTGATCTGACAGATCAGGTCGTGCCCTGCGTCGTACAGCGGCACCGACCTGCGGACGTGCTCCAGAAACGTCTTCGGCACCTCCGCGCCGAAGGACCACGACGCGTTGGGCGCGAGGATACCGTCACCGACGCTGAACACCTCACTGTGCTGCATGCTCATAGAACTGTCTCCTCAAGTCAGGATCTGCTGTATCAAGCTCGCCTGAAGGCCGTCGCGCCCGTGCCCGCGCAGGCGCGGTTACCGGGGAGAGCCCTGGGTGGTGAAGGATGTCCGCAATTCGGAGGTGAACGCGCCGCGCTCGTCGGCGAGCCAGAGCTCGTCGGGGCCCGGTCGCATCTCCGAGATCGTCACGTCGTCGGCCTGCCGGGCCTGTTTGTAGAAGAGGTCGACGGCGAGGGGGTTCTCGAAGTCGACGTAGATCGGCTTGGGCTCTCCCGGGCATTTCACGAACACCCAGCGCGGCAACCCCAGCGCCCGGGCCCACGCGTGGACGGCCATGAAGGACTGGAAGCTCTCGCCGGGGAGCTTCACGTTCGGCAGGCTCGACCCGGAGGCGCGCCACGTGCGGCGCTTCAGCATGAAATTGCCGCACGAGATGCGGCACGGGTGCGCCGCTCCGAGCACGTCGGCGGCCAGGTCGAAGAGCATGCGGTGGAAATCCCGCGGCATCACCGTGATGACGTCCTCGAGGCGCCCCGAGGCGCGATCCAGGTACTTGACGCCCCCGTCGCGGAGCACGACGCGCCCGTTCCCGGTCGCGACCTGCCGCGAAAGCGGCGAGCGGCTGTCGTCTCCGGGCATGAGCACGTCGTGGAGGTTCGTCACCACGGGCCAGTTGAGGTTCGAGCGCTGGTGCCCGAGCGCCGGATCGACGAGCACCATGCGGCCGGGGGCGAGCAGCGCGTCGACCTCCTCCTGGATCTCCCGCGAGAACGGCGAGAACGGCTGCGCCACGGGCTGCGACACGTTGTGGACGCCCGGGTGCACCTCTCCGACGATGATCTGGTACTCACCGCTCCGCAGCGCCTCGATGTCTCTGGCCGCGACAAGGAGATCGGGGGAATGCACGTCGACGCCGAGCGGCTCCGGGGCGCCGTCCGTGGGGCCGCTCTCCTCGAGCCAGCCGAGCAGGCGGACCAGATCGCGCTCCTCGATCCTCACCTCGTCCGCCGGCGCCGGGCCGAGGAGGCGCCCCCACGCCGCCCTGAGCTCGCCCCTCAGCAGCTCGACCGAGGGCTCCAGGGCGGGGCTCTTCCGCACGGTCGTGAAGAAGAGCAGGAAGTCGACGCCTTCCTCGTCGCCCTCGGCGCAAAGCTCCCTGTAGACGCGCTCGTAGCGCGCATGGATGAGCTGCGCGGCGCGCTTCGCGAGCCACCGGTAGATGTTGCAGACGGGCTCCAGCACCGCGCCGAGCCTCGCCTCCACGGAGCGCCCGAGCTCGATGAACAAGGACCGCTCGCAGTCCTCGTAAACAACGTACCTGCCCGTGTACATGCTCCCGGCTTCCCGGTCCGTGTTGATCCCGAGGCTCTTCAACACGCTGTAAAGCTCGCTCGAGGTGCGCGCGCGCTCCTCCAGCGCGCCGCCCTGGTACCGCTCCCGCAGCGCGAGGAGACCGTCGATCGTGTGCAGCCAGCGCGCGCGCCCCGGACACGCCTCGGGCAAGGCCGCGACCGTCCGCCGGACCCGCTCCTCGGGGCGATGCTCCGCTGTCGGGACCTCGATGTTCCGCACGAGCACGCCCTTTTCGAGCAGGAAGCTGCACGCGCGCTCGACCTCCTCCAGGCCCTGGCCCGTCTCGCGGGCGAAGCGCGCGGACAGCTCCGCCGCCGGCCAGGCGCCGTGGCGCCGCGCCTCTCCCACGAAGCGGAGGAAGTCCGCGGCCTGCGCCGAGAGCCGGGTCCGCTTGTTCAAGGGATACCGCAGCTCGGTGCCCTCGACGTGACAGCCCGCGTTGAGCCGGAGCGGCAGGTGCGGGGACACCTCGGGATCGGCCGAGATCGCCGCGCCCAGCGCGACGGCTGCCCAGTGCTCGAACGACACGATCCGCCGCTTGATCCAGCCCGGGCCGGTCGTGCTCAGCCGGACGGGCTCGTCGAGCCCGGACATGCGCCCCCAGGCCATGGGGCCGAAGAAGCTCACGGTGTCGTTCTTCGTGCAGAGCCGCTGGAGGTAGCTCCACGCGAGGCGAACATGCTGTCTCCGGCGGCTGTCGAGCTGCGCCGCGCCGCCCTGCCCGAGCGAGCGGACCCGCTCGAGCGCCGCGGGGTTCAGGAGGAAGAGCGCCTCCTCCGCCAGCGGCCCGGACAGCCGCTCGACCACCTTGCTCCTGACGGCGCGCGCGTCGGCCGTGAACAGCGCCTCGCCCTCGGCCTCCAGCGCGGCCCGCCGCTCCGTCAGCTGCTTGCGCCGGACCGCCAGCGCGTCGGGCGCAGCCTCCGCCGCGCCGCCTCGCCGCCCCGCGCCGAGGCCGCGCAGCTCGTCCGCCACAAGGTACAGCTGCGCGACGACGGGGCGGCTCGCCTCGATGCCGAGATCGCTGACCCAGCCGATGGGGAACCCCGCCGATCGCAGCCAGAAGGTTCTCGAGAGGGCCATGGCGCTATCCTCTCGAGGCCTCGACGACCCCGTACCCGCAGAGCCGTTGCAGGATGACAACGTCGTCGCCCTCGGGGGGCTCGTCGCCCCCGAGCGAGCGGCGCAGCGCCGAGAGCGAGCGCGGCTCCGTCAGCGCGTTGAAGAGCCGCGCCCCGCGCTCCGGGATGCCGGCGAGCTTGTAGCTGCTCGTCGGCGACGGCACGTAGAGCAGCAGGTGCTGCGGTCCCTTCAGCAGCGGAGTCCGCCCCAGCAGGGACTTGTCCCTCAGCCACGGCCCGAGCGCGTGCTCCGTGGTCACGGTGATGCCCTGCAGGTTCCTGCGGAGCGTGGCGGCGCGCAGATCGACTCCATCGCTCGGCGCCGGGAGGCGGTAGCGCTCAGCGGGCAGCTTCGCCAGGCGGCGCACGAGCTCCACCGAGGCCGCCTCGAGCGCGATCACGTCGCGCAGGTAGGGCAGCTCGGCGGCGAGCTCCGAGCGCTGCAGGAAGTCCAGCACGTCCGCGCAGAACGTGTAGACGAACGGCCCGTGATCCTCCCACCCCCGCGCCTCCATGTAGCGCTCGCCCAGCGCGCGCAGATCGTGGCCGGAGCTCACGAGCAGGCGCACGGTCAGCGGGGCGCCCGTCTCCAGCGCATACAGGAACGAGCTCACGAGGCGGAAGCGGTAGTTGACGATGAACCACCGCGTGCGGTGGGGCGTCTCGGCGTAGGCGAGCGCGATGGGGATCTGCTCCGCCGTGAAGCCGTGCTCCGAGGCGCGGTCAGCGAAGCCGGGCTCGAAGATCACGTCGCTGAGCGCGGGCTCGCGGAGGATCCGGCGCCAGACGGTCCAGACGGTCGACGCTTCCATGCGGTCACCCTGCCTGCCGTGTCGCGACCACGCCATACGCCTTGTCCCACGCGCGGCGGGCGCGCTCGATGTCGCGCACGATCATCTCGTGATCGCTCTCGCGCCCGAGGACGCGCGTCGACGGGTGGTGCGCCTGGCCCTGGTACTCGATGATGACCGCGCCGGGCCGGGCCCGCTCCAGCACGCGATCCAGGAGGTCCCACACGGGCTCCGGCACGCTCTCGTCGTGCCAGTCGTGGTAGAGGCCGTCCAGCCAGCTGCCGCCCGCGAGGTGGATCGCGATCACGCGGTCCAGCGGGATCGTATCCAGGTAATCCTCCATGTCGAAGCCCGGGAGGTTGATCGAGTTCGTGTAGATGTTGTGCAGGTCGAGGTGAAGGTAGGTCCCGGCCTCGTCCACGAGGCGGGCCATGAACTCGGCCTCCCGCATCTCGGCGCCTGGACACGGGATGTAATAGGCGGCGTTCTCGTGCGCGAGCGGCATCCCGTACATCTCCTGGAGCGCCCGCGCGCGCCCGGCCACCCGCTTCACCTCGGCGGTCGAGAACTGGACGGGGCTGCTCCAGATATCGAGCCACGAGTTGTCGCCATAGAAGCAATGGTTCGCCACCCACGGGCTGCCGATCGCCTTCGCCAGCGCGACGTGACGCTGCGCCGCCGGCGTCGTGTCGATCGGCTCGAAGCCGAAGTCGCACCCGTAGTTGGAGTGGGCGAGGAGCTTGTATTTCGAGGCGAGGCGATCGAGCTTCTCCTTCGCCCCCGGCTTCATGACATAGGGGCTGTCCAGGGGGCCCATCACGGTGTCGAGGAGGATCTCCATCGCGTCCACCTCCATCTCCTCGAAAGGAAACCAATCCAGGATCTCTGGATTGTACTGAAGGCCGACTCCGAGGCTCGGGTACATAGAGGCGCTCCTTGACGGAGGCCGTGCCCGGTCGATCGCCCCGAGCGCGGCCCCGTCCTCAACTGCTCGGTGGAGGGCTGGAGCGTTCTCCAGCCCTCCATCGAGCCACCTGTCACGCGAAGACCTTGCTCTCCAGGACCTCGATGTCGTCGAGATCGAAATCCTCGAAGCTCGCGGCGACCGGCTTCTGGGCGGCCTCGTCCTTCGCGGCGGCGGCAGGGCCCTTGAGGGCCTCGGTACAGCTCTCCTGGGCAGCATGGCCGGTCGCCTCGAGCTGGTCGCCCGCTTCGTGCTCATTCAAACGAATCATTGCTCTTCTCCTCTGGAGGATGCCTGTGGTGGATGCATTGCAAGGTAGGCGCCGGGGCCTACCGGAGGAACAGCGAGTACGCGCTGGCCCAGGCGATGAGCCAGCTGAGGAAGGTCCCTGCGACGACGGAGAGGTAAAGGAGCTTTCGCCGCGCGCTCAGGTCCTGCGTGCGCCCGGTGTCGCGGCGGAGCAGGCCGCGCGCGAACCGCCACGACTTCTGCCGGAGGCCGGGGATCCCCAGCACCTCGGTCAGGAAGAGATAGCTGTCCCCGTTGAACACCGGCAGCAGCGTCGGGATGACCGCGAGGGCCGACGTCGCCGCCACGCGGACGCCGAAGACGCCGAGCTCCGAGCCGGGCGCCGCGAGCGCCCAGATCACCATGCCAACCGAGGCGCACGCCAGGCTGGCGAGGGGCCCCATGACGATGCTCACGACGCGCTGTCGCTTCGTCATGCGCGACCACTCTCGCTGGACGGGGCGGGCCCATCCCGTCACGAAGAGGAGGTAGGCGCCGAGGCCCATCTCGCTGATGCGCACGCCGTACGCCTTGCAGGGCAAGGCATGGCCGAGCTCGTGGCACACCACGGACGCGATCATGATCGGGTAGTGCCACGGCAGCCAGCCCCAGCCCGTGTACGCCAGCACGAGATCGCCCGAGAACGCGTGCCATCTCAGCCCGGCGATCCAGGCGCCCGCGGCGATGAGCGCGAGACATCCGTAGACGAGCCACCGGCTGACGAGCACCGGGGCGGCGCGCGCGAGCCGGTCGAGGTGCTCGTCGGGCTTCAGGTTGATGAGCGGCACGAGCAGCAGCGACTTGAGCGGCCCGAAGCTGATGCCGGCGAAGGGGTCCTTGCGGGCCCTCTCGGGGCGGCTCGAATCGAGGAGGATGCCGAGGCCGACGAGGCGCTGCTCGAACTGCGCGAGCTTCTCGGCGGACAGCCGCGGGGACACGCACGCCCGCGCCTGCTCCAGCACCTCGTCGCGGGATCGGCGCCCGTCGAAGAGCCTCGCCAGGGTGAGCTCCGCTTTTCCCAGCGCGAACGACGTGTCCGTGGCGCGGTCGTAGAGCGCGAAGCGGCGCGGGTCCGGCCCCTCGCCCTCCGCGGGCCCGACCACCTCGATGTCCGGCGAGAGGAGCGGGAAGGCCGCCGCGCTGGTGGAGCTCTTGTCGCCGGTCACGCGACGCCCTGGGCGTCTCGGTTGGGCGCCGCGTCGACCGCGACGCCGCCCGCCGCCAGGCGCTCCTGCAGCGCGCGAGGGTCGTCGCGCTTTCCGCTCCGGATGAGCGCGTGGACGACCTCCGGGGCGGGCACGTCGACCGCGCGTCCCAGGCAGTAGACGCCCCCCGGGCGGGTCGGCCCGCAGAGGGGCTCGTCCGTGGTGAAGAGGGGCTCCCAGCCATGCTTGACCATGAGCAGCTCCAGCGAGCTCGCGGTCAGGTACCGGCGGTGGTTGTGGCTGAAATGGCCGCTCAGGATGCCCTGCCCGAGCGCGCGCCCCTCGAGGAAGAGCAGCGCGCCGGGCTTGGAGGCCCGGCGGCACAACGAGAGCGTGTGGTTCGCGTCGTAGACATGCTCGAGCGAGCCGGTGATGACGACGAGATCGTACTCGTCGGCCGGCAGGTCCATGTCCTCCGCGTCGACAACGACCAGCGGCAGCCCCAGCCGATCCTTGCCGTGGTTGACGAAGCCGATGTCAGGATCCGTCCCCAGCCCCGTCCACCCGCGCCGCAGAAAGCTGACCATGAGGCCGCCGGCGGAGCACCCCACGTCGAGGAGCTTCCCCGGCTCCTTGAGATAGCCCCTCTCGGTGAGGCTCCTGTAGAGCAGCTCGCCGCGCCGCACCTGGTCCGAGATGAACGCCTTCTCGGGCTCGCTGCTCCCGAAGAGGAGGGTCCGGTAATAGGTGTTGTAGAAGGTCGTGTAGAAGTGCCTGTTGAAGCGCGGATTCTGCATCATGAATCCGCAGGCGGTACAGCACTGGATCGGCAGCTTCCCGAAGGCGTCCTTGCCGATGTCGACGATGTCCGCGACCGTGACGAAATCGGCTCCGCCGCAGACCTCGCAGTCGACAGCCGACGCCGTGACCCCCTCCGTGATACCGATATGACGCAAGTAATCGACGAGGAACGATTCCATCGAGCCCTCATTGCAGGGCCGCATGCGTCAGCGCACGGCCGGCGTGTCGGGCGGCAGGATGCATGCTCACCATACAGGGGTCAAGCCAGTATTTCGATCAGGGTTCGTCGGACTTCAGCCGTACGCGGCCGAGCCGGGCTGTGATCTCACAGGACTGTAACTCTCCATTCGCCGACGTGTCGCCCTGGCGATATCGTGCCGCACCGGCAGAGCCTGCCATCGGCAAGGGCCGACCTGGCGGAAGAGTTGGTGTATCCTGGGCAAGGAAATTCCCCGATGAAAAATCCGCAAGACGACCACGGCGAGCACGGCGGCGAGGCGCGC
>JAICEP010000056.1 GCA_025924095.1 Sorangium sp. | reverse complement strand
TCCGCCGGCTGCTCGGTGATCCGGTCCGTGGTCCAGACCAGGCCCTCGCCGCCCAGGGGGCCGTCCTCGGTGTCCGTCGTCGAGCCGACCAGCGTCACGTCCTTGAACCACCTGGATCGCTCGCTGTCGTAGCCGTCCCACGAATCGAGCTCCAGATCTCCTGCGGGCCTCACGATGCTCGCGACGGGAGCGTCGTCCGTGCAGGTCCTCGCGGAGATGAGCACGCTGTCGAGCGGCGCCGGGTCATCGTAAGCGAGGAGCTCCACGTGAAAGCTTCCCGCCGCGAACGACGTCGTGAGGGACCTGCCCGTTCCATGGCTCGCGCCGTTCGCGAGCCACCGGATCCGGGCATCCGGCACGAGAACCGAGTCGAACCCCGGGAACAGGACCTCGGCCATCAAGGTCATCTCCTCGTTCGCGCAGACCTCCACGGCGCTCGCCGGACGGGTGATGAGCCCGAGCGGCCGCGCCGGGACCGGCGCGGAGGCGGTGACCTTGTAGACGTTGTCTTCGCCCGTCGGCGCTCCCACGGAGAACACGATGCGCTCTCTCGCCTCGGCGACGACGCGGTACGTACGCCGCATGGACGACGCGCTGACGGGCACCAGGCGACCCCGGCCGATCGTCACGTGCCCGTAGAGGGTCGCGTCGGGCATCTCGAGCGTCACCGTGACCTCCTGCGGCCTGGCCGGCGAGGCCGGCAGCTGCAGCCGGTAGAAGTCGACGTCGGGGGCCATGGTCATCGGTTGAGCGGCCGGCAAGGTCAGGAGGGTCCCGCTGATCGATCGCCCGAAGGGCAGCGGCGTCGCCGTCTCGGCGGTGTCGTTCCGCGCGAGGATCTCGCTGTAGTTCAGCGACGTATCGGAGAAGCCCATGGCAACCACGTCCGGCACGTCGGCCGCGGCCATGACCGCCGCGAGCGGGTTCACCAGCTTGCGGCGCCGCTCGGGCTGATCGGCGTAGCCGAGCGCCGTGAGCTCGGCGTTGCTGAACGTGTTGTCCGGGGACAGCAAGATCTCCTTGATGCGCGCGACGATCCCGGAGCGCTCCGCCGCGCTCATGCCCTCGGAGCGCGGGTTCAGGCGGGGGTTCGCCGCCTGCATGTTCGCGATGACGCCGGTGATGAACGGGGCGGCGGCGCTCGTGCCGCCGAGCGGCCTCTGGGGCACCCGCGGAGAGTCGATGTCATCGACGCTCTGGGGCGCGAGGTACGCCGTGGGGACGGGGGCCCAGATGTCGACGCGGTCTCCGTAGAACTCCATGTTCTCGAGCCCCTCGCCGACGGCGCCGGCCACGATCGTCTCCGGGATCATGGCCGGGACGATGCCCCAGCGCTCCGTCCTCGGGTCGCTCAGGTCGACGAGGTCGCGCACCACCGCGGGGAGCGACCCGCGGGACAGCGCGTTGCCGGCGATCGTCACGACCGGGACGCCGGCGCGGGCCGCGCTGCGGACGCCGGTGCTGATCGGGCCCTTCAGGTCGCCGAACGAGAGCGCCGCGACGCAGGCCCCGGTGGCGGCGGCGGCCGATCCCGCGACGACGGCGCACGCGATCGGGCCGAGGATCGGGATCGCGCCGGCTGCCGCGCACGTGACCACGGCGGCGGCGTGCGCTCCCGCCGTGACGACGCTGCAGATACCGAGGCGGCCCTCCGGCGAGCAGATGTCGACGTCGGGGCCGATGTTCGTGAGGATCCGGCACGGATACCCGCCGCTGATGTTCACGACCGAGGCGCCCTGGGACACGGCGAGCTGAACGCCGCGCCCCATCTGGAACGCATACGCGGCCGTGTCGTACTTGTAGAGCATCGGGACGGCGACCTGGCCCGCCACGCCCGCCGAGCCGATGCCGTTGTTCACCTTCGCTCCGATCGTCGCGACCACGCCGGTCCCGTGCCACGACCTGGCGCCGAAGAAGCTGTTGCCGACGGTCGGAGGCCCCCACGCGGCACCGGGCCCGCAGCGATGGCCGCCGAACAGGCCCTCGGTCATGTCGCACGCGACGAGGTCGCCGCGCTCCGGCCAGCGGACATCGTCGGTCGGCGCAAACCCCATATCGAGGACGGCGACGTTGATCCGCGCCTCGTCCTTCTCCCACAGCGCGTTGAACGCCCACACCGACGGGACGTTCTCCACGCAAGGTCGGCTCGCGTCCCCCGGCACGCAGGGGACCTGTCCGCCTCTCGCCGGGGCCATCTTCATCGAGTGCGTGAGGTGGCGCTCCTCCGTCGCCGAGATGGCGGGCGCTCCCTGCAGCTGCAGGCGCGGGTTCACCGCGACGAGGTAGCCGTCGAGCTGCAGCTTCATCGCGAGCGAGGCGATCTGCAGCGCGCCGGCGTTGCTGGCGTGCAGCGGACCGTCTTCCCCGAGCAGCGCCCGCAGCGCGGTCACGTCGGAGGCCCGCTCGCCGCCCGGGTCGACCTCGACGAGCACCGCGTCGCGGCCCCCCGCGTCCTCGCTCTCGAGCGTCGCCGTGACGCTCCCGCCGGTATCCCTCAGGAACGCCTCGAGCTCGTCGCCGTCGGCAGGGTAGACGATGAGCTCCCGCGTCGCGATCTGCACGGGCAGCCCTCCCCTGGGGAGCAGGGTGCCGTTCGGCTTCGCGCCAGCGCGGCCCTCGTCGTCGCCCATCGCGACACCGGCGTCGACGGTCGGCGCTTGCGCCGCGGGGTCCGCGAGCAGGGCGAAGTCGAAGACCACGTCCTCCTCGAGCGCATCGAGCGGCGCCCGCGCCTTGTCGATGAAGTACTGCGCATAGAACAGCTTTCCGGGCTGCGCGCTGAGCACGCCGTCGTCGAGCGCGCGGCTCCCGTTTGCCTGGACGCGGAGGGGGACCGTCGAGGCGAAGCCGGCGCGCGAGGCGACGAGCTCGATGAGCTCCACGTCGCCCGTCTCCGGAGCGGCGAGGGCGACCGTCAGCGGCCCGGGGCCGAGGTCGACGCCCCCCGGATCGAGCGTCACCGACAGCGCGTCGCCCGCATCGTACACGACGCGGTCGAGCCGCAGCGCGAGCCTCGGCGGCCTCTCGACCGGGGAGAACGTCGAGCCTCTCGGCGGGCTCGGCGCATCGCCGCGGCGATCTCCGTCTCCGGAGCTGCAGGCCGCGATGGCCCCGCACGCCAGCGAGATCCACCGGAAACACGGGAGCTTGAGCATGGACTCCTCCTCCTGGGGTGAGCTCGGCATTCGCGGAGAGCCCACAGAGGCGCTGGGGGGCATCGAAAGCGACGGGCGGTGGCGCCGGCCAGCGCCGCCGACATGGCGATTGCCGCGAGGCGCTGGCCTGTGTTGCGCTCCGCGCACAGCGTCGAGCCGTGCGCCGATCTCTCCGTCACAGGCGGTAGGAGCAAACGCGGTGCCGTGCTCTCGTGCCGCGATTTCACGGCCGCCGTCTTGCGCTCGCGCGCCCTGCGGACGGCACGCCGCCGAAGAGCCAGCCGCCTGGGCGACCAGGTCACCGTAGCTTCAGCTTCATCCCCTCGTGGCTCGCCACGAAGCCGAGACGCTCGTAGAAGCGGTGCGCGCGCCGCCGCACCTTGTTCGAGGTGAGCTGCACGCGGAAGCTCCCCCGTCGCCGCGCCTCGTCGACGGCCCATCGCATCATCGCCTCGCCGATCCCGCGGCTGCGCAGCCCCGGGCGCCAGCCCCCCGGACCTCACCGCCGCCCTCACGCGCCCGCGCGCGAGACGCTCGCCAGGAAGAGCCCGGTGACGCGCTGCATGAACGCGACATCGAGCGTGCCCGGCAGAGCCCTGCGCGCGAGCGCTCGAGCGGGGAGGAGGGAGCATGATTGAAATGGATTACAGACTCTCTTCCTTCTCTGGGTCTTTTGGATTCGCTTCATGCCCGCGTGCGATCTGGACACAGGCGATCAAGCCGTGCAGAGTCACCGCACCACGAAGTCGACCGGAGGACGGTGCAGATGCGCGTAGTCAACACAGCCAGCATCCCCGCGAACGAGTCCCTCAAAGCGGATGAGCGCACCCTGCTGGGGCTGTTCAAGGATATCCGGAATCACGCGGAGCTCTCGGCATTCTTGCCGGAGGCATGTCGCCTGTCCCTGAGATGGGTGCGGCTCGCCTCGGGTCAGCCGCTCAGGCCTCGTCAGCTCCCCGGCAAAGGCATGATCGTCGTCACCGACGGCTCCGGCGAGGTCATCGGGGCCTCGGCCCGGAGGGTCCAGGCGGGAGACGTCGTGCTGGTCCCTCCCGGCGGGCTGCGCGGGCTCGTGGGCGGGGCGCCTGACGGGCTCTCCGCGCTATCGATCCACTTCGAGGGAGAGGGCGCCCGCTGGGACACGCCGTGCCTGTGCGCGACGCTCGCCCCGGGCGGCGCGGGCGATGGCCCCTCGGAGGGGGCGGCGACTCCGCTGGATCGCCTCATCGAGGAGAACGAGGCCCACGCGCGAGAGTTCGCCGTCAGCCCCCTGATGCAGCTCATCCGATCCGAGCGCGCCCTCGCGGACGACGTGAAGCGACGGATGCTCGGCGCGCTCCAGATCTGGTCGAACGCGTTCCAGAAGGTCCTGTGTGCCAGGGTCGTGTTCGAGTCGCACCCGGCCGCGATCAAGATCGCCGAGCGTCACCTGGCCGACGAGGTCGGGCACAACCGGAGGCTCGCCCGGATGCACGGCCCGTCGCGCTCGCCGTCCTGGGACCGCGGCATCGCCGCGGCGTCGTCCTGGTTCATCGAGCGGATGGGCTCGGCGTCCACCGAGGAGCGGACCGTCCTTATCCACTTCGTCATCGAGCGCTGCGCCGATATCCTCCTCAGCGCGGCCCAGCAGATCTTCCCCGACTCGGACTACTTCGCCACGCACGCCGAGGTGGACGCCGAGCACTTCAAGCTCGGGTACGACCTCCTGAAGAGCTTCCCCGGCCTGGACGTCGCCCCGCTCCGGGGCGCGCTGACCGAGGGCTGGCAGATGATGAACCTGATCTGCCAGCGCATCAGCGACATCGCCGAACGCGGCTGCGATGGGGCGGCGGATCTCCCGGCGGCCTGCGCGGGCCCCGGCGAGCTCGCCGGCGAGTCAGCGCGCGAGCTCGCGGCGCTCGCGATGGCTCCTGCCGCGGAGTGAGCTGCGGACGTCTCTGATGGCGTGAGGAGAAGATCTGGCGACGTGAGGAGAAGAGAGGAACCACAGAGAGGCACAGAGGAAAGAGATGAGATCCTCCTCTCTTTTGTGTTCTCCGGGTCCTCTGTGATTCCTTCTCTTCTTTCATGAGCCCGGGATCGACCCGGGCAGGGCGTCAGCTCGCGGCTTTCACCACGTCGGTGATGCCCTGCACGCTCTTCGCGCTCTTTGCGAGCATCTCTTTCTCTTCCGCGGTCAGCGACAGCTCGATGATCTTCTCGATGCCCTTGCCTCCGAGGATGACCGGAACGCCCATGTAGATGTCCTTGTAGCCGTACTCGCCGTCGAGGTACGCCGCGACGGGGAGCAGCCGCTTCTGGTCGAGCAGGAAGCTCTCGGCCATCGCGACGGCGCTCGAGGCGGGCGCGTAGTAGGCGCTCGTCCCCATGAGCTGGACGATCTCGCCGCCGCCCTTGCGGGTCCTCGCGATGAGGGCGTCGAGCTTCTCCTTGCTGATGAGCTCGGTCGCGCGCACGCCGTTGATCGTGCACGCCGAGGGGATGGGCACCATGTCGTCGCCGTGGCCGCCGAGGACCATCGAGCGCACGTCCTTCACGGACACGTTCGCCTCGCGCGCCAGGAACAGCTGGAAGCGCGCGCTGTCGAGCACGCCCGCCATGCCGAGCACGCGCTCGCGCGGGAAGCCGGTGCGGCGCTTGAACTCGTACACCATCGCGTCGATCGGGTTCGAGATGACGATCACCAGCGCGTTCGGGCAGTGCTCCTTCGCGCCGTCCGCCACGCTGCGGATGATCGGCAGGTTCGTCGCGACGAGGTCGTCGCGGCTCTGGCCCGGCTTGCGCGGGATGCCGGCCGTGATGATGAGGACGTCGGCACCGGCACAGTCGGCCCAGCTCGAGGTCCCCTTGATCGACGCGTCGTAGCCGAGGACGGCGCCGTTCTGCTCGAGGTCGAGCGCCTTGCCTTTCGCGAAGTCGGCCTTCTGGGGGATGTCGAAGAGCACGACGTCCCCGAGCTCCTTGCGCGCGATGAGGGCCGCGAGCTCCCCGCCGATGTTCCCGGCGCCGATGAGTGCGATCTTCTTTCGGTTTGCCATGGGCGGCCCTTTACCACCCCCCCGGCCGGAGACCAACGGGGGGCCCGGGCGGGGCGAGGAGGGGAGGAACTCGGCCGGCGTCTTCGGAAACCTGTCGACTCGCCCCGCGAGGCCGGGTAAGCCGCGCCCCATGGTCACCGAGGACGATCTGCGCACCGCGCTCGGCAGGGTGCTCGAACGCACCTCGCTCGCGGGCCCCTTCGCCCGCTACGAGGGCAAGGTGCGGGACTGTTACACGACGCCGGACGGCCGGCGCCTGCTCGTCGTCACCGACCGCATCAGCGCCTTCGACCGCGTGCTCGGCACGCTGCCGCTGAAGGGGCAGGTGCTGAACCGGCTCTCGTCCTTCTGGTTCGAGCGCACGCGGGACGTCGCGCCGAACCACATGATCTCCCAGCCCGACCCGAACGTCCTCGAGGCGATCGAGTGCACGCCGCTGCCGGTCGAGATGGTGGTGCGCGCCTACGTGACCGGCGTGACCTCGACAAGCATCTGGACGCACTACACGCGCGGCGAGCGCGTCTTCTGTGGCCACCGGCTCCCCGACGGCCTCCGCAAGAACGAGCGCCTGCCGCGGCCCATCCTGACCCCGAGCACCAAGGCGCCGAAGGGCGGGCACGACCTCTCCGCCTCGCGCGAGGAGATCCTCGCCCTCGGGACGATCGCGCCGGGCGACTTCGACGCCGCCGCCGGGATGGCCCTCGCGCTCTTCGAGCACGGAGCCCGCTTCTGCGCGGATCGGGGGCTCATCCTTGTCGACACAAAGTACGAGTTCGGCAAGGACCGGAGCGGGAACATCGTCGTCATCGACGAGATCCACACCCCCGACTCGTCGCGCTTCTGGTTCGCCTCCACCTACGACGAGCGCTTCGCGGCCGGCCAGGACCCGGAGTCCTTCGACAAGGAGTACGTGCGCCGCTGGCTCGCCGCGCGCGGCTTCCAGGGCGACGGGCCGATCCCGCCGATCCCCGACGAGGTCCGGATCGAGGCGTCCCGCCGCTACATCGAGGCGTTCGAGCGGATCACCGGCGCGGCGTTCGTCCCCGACCTCGAGGACCCGGCCGTGCGCATCCCGCGCAACCTGGGAGTGTAGGTGGGCGCGCCCGTGCCCGTGCTAGCGTCGCGAAAAGAGCGCTTGGAGCAAAGCCAGTGAAAGCCGTCGTCACCGTCCGACTGAAGAAAGAGGTCCTCGATCCCCAGGGCGACGCCGTGAAGCGCGCCCTCACCTCGCTCGGGTTCCCCGGCGTGAAGGGGGTGCGCGTGGGCAAGATCATCGAGATCGAGCTCGATCCCTCGCTCGGCAGCGCGCCCGACCTCGAGCAGCGGCTGAAGAAGATGGCGGACGAGATGCTGGCCAACACCGTCATCGAGGATTACGAGGTCACGCTCACGCCGTAGCCCCGTGATCGCGCGGCGGCGGTTCAGGCCTCGGGCGCGACGAGCTTCTTCGACCAGAGGATGGCGTCCTTGCGGGCGCGGCCGACGACGAGGTGGCGCGCCAGCACGGCCGAGCGGCGGAAGCCGTTGGCGAGGAGGGCGGCGCACAGCTCCTGGTCGTCCGCGGGGGCGAAGGTGAACGTGCTCACCGCCTTCTCGTCGACGAGGCGATCGCACAGGGCGCCGATGGCCGCCGTCGTGGCGAGCCGCTCCGACTCGTGGCGCGGCGAGGAGAGGATCTCGAGGAACGAGTTCCCGAAGCAGGACTGCATCTCCCACGTCGCGTGGAGGGTGAAGCCGCCCCGCGCGGAGAGCACATAGCCCGTCCGCACGGCGTCGCGCCCGAACGGCTCGAAGCCCGTGAGCGCCTGCCCGGCCCGCTGCGCGACCGCGACGGCCCGCCGCAGCTCGACGGCGCTCGCCGGCGCGATCTTGATCGCGGGCAGCGGCCGCCCCTCGCTCTCCCGGAGCAGCCGCCTCGCGCGGGCGCTCGTGCGCTCCGCGAGCAGGACCGCCGGCGAGCCCCTGTCGTCACCCTCGGCGCCCTGCTCGTCGTCGCCCTCCTCGCGTAGCGAAGGCGACATCTGGGACACGACCGCCCCGAGGATCCAGGCGTCGCTGCGCTTGTAGAACCCGGGGATCGAGCCTTCCCGGACGAACCCGAGGCGGGTCCAGGTCGGCACCTCGTCGCGCTCGACCAGGGTGTAGATCTTCTCGACCCCCTCGCGCTTGGCGGCCGACAGGACGAAGTTTCGCTTCGACGGGGTCGGCCCCGCCCGGAAGTCGATGATGCGGAGCGTCCGGTGCCGTCGGTTGACCAGGAGACAGAGCGAAACAGCGTCGTTCCGGAACAGGAGCTCGTCGACACCGCTGCTCGACGTCGAAGACAAGTTTCTCGCTGCCATATCCCTCGTGCTCGGCGAAGGCGTGAAGCCTCAGGTCACGCGGTCATTGCAGAATTGCAAATTGCAAATCTGAAATGCCCGTAGCAGCCGGGGCCTACAGCGTCAACGATGTCGGTGAAGCCGGGGAACGGGAAGCGGGGAAGGGGAGGGTCAGGGGGGAGCGGCGAGCCGGCTTGCGTCGGTCGGCTTGACCCCGAGCGCCTCGAGCGACTCCTTGAGCTTGGAGCGCTGGAGGGAGATGCGGGTCGGCATCCCTCCGGAGATCTTGAAGATCTCGAGGAAGTTCAACCCGCTGTCGAAGCGGGCGGCGAAGGTGACGCTGTCGTTGTCGACGACGACGGAGATCGGCGCGCGCTCCTGCCCGATGAGGAGGAGCAGGGTCTTGTCGTAGGGCCCGCCTCGCTGGGAGGCGTCGACGAGGACCAGGCCTGGCTCGACGCGCTCGTAGCGGAGGGCGATCCGGCGGGTCTCGGCTTCCATGGTGGCGAGCTCGGAGCCGGCCTGGTCGATGGGGGTCCAGAGCGACGGGTCGGAGAGGCCTGACGCGAGGTGCCGGACGATGAGGCCGAAGAGGGCCTGGTCGCGGGGGCGGGCGCGGAGGGCGCGGTCCATGCGGGTGGCGGCGGGGCCCGGGACGCCGATGCGGGTATCGATGGCGCGGGCGTCCTCGTCGCAGCCGGGGTAGGGCTCGACGCCGCCGCGCATCCACTTGGCGCCGCTGGCGAGGCCGTCGAAGTCGACGTGGCAGACGAGGGTGTCGACGCGCCCGGCGCGGGCGACGACCTCCGGGGTGATCATCTCGGGGCAGGCGCCGTGCTCGGCCTTGGTCGACAGGACGAAGCGGGGGTCGCCCGCGAAGCGCGCGTGGTGGGCGCTGTCGTGGTGGTCGACCCAGGCGCCGAGCCGTGGCCCGAGCTCCTGGATGAAGGGGAGCGTGACGGTCTCGAAGCTCTTGCCCCCCGCCTCCGAGGCGAAGGCGATGTCGAGCACGGCGACGTTGCCGCGCAGATCGCGGGCGCGCGGGAGCTTGCGGGGGGAGGCGAAGGCGAGATCGAATGCGTGCATGGCGTAGCTCCGGGGGAGGCGGGCACCGTCCAGCCGGGCTACCCGGCGCGTGCCGCGTCGGGCGCCTTGCTCCATACACCCGAAATGACGGAAGCGCTGCGGCGGAGGACCTTTCTCGGGCGAGGCCTGAATGATCCGCTAGGATGATCCGACCAACGGCAACGACAGCTCGGGGCGCCCGGGCGGTCTTGCCGTACGCCGCCGCGCAGGAGGCCGGCGGCACCAGAGAGACTCGACAGGAGGGGACCGCGCCCGGGATCGCCTCGAGCGGGACTGCCCGTCTACGTCGGAGGAAGCGGATGAGAAGCGACGTTCTGGGACTTGGTCTTCTGGCTCTTGGGGCGGTGCTCTGCGGTGGAGGGCTCCCGGGAATGCCGGCCATCTCCGAGGCGAAGGCAGAGCCCGCTCAGGTGGCGGTGTCGGCCGCGCAGGTGACGGGGGCAGCCGCGCAGGCGGCGGTGTCGGGACCGACCTGCAAGCTGAAGGGGACGGCGCCGGTGAACAAGGGCGCCCGGCTCCACGACGCGCCGATCGGCGGCCGGACGATCGCGAACTTCACCGGCGCGCTGGTCCCGATGACGCTGAGCGCGATCCCGGCGGACCCGTCGGCAGGCCGGGCGAGGCTGAGCACGTCGGAGGGCTCGCCGGCGCTGCGGCTCGACGGCTACATCGCGCCCTCGGACGTCGCTGTGTACACGACGCGCGACATCCCGGTCATCCAGGGGCACATCTGGATCTCGAGCGCGCAGAAGGTGAAGCTCGTCGCGGCCACGGGCGATTCGCTCCGCGCGGAGCTCTCGATCTCCGGATCCGAGCGGCAGACGGCGAAGGGCTCGGCCTCGTGCGACGCCTTCTCGCTGCAGCGCAGCTCCCCCGTGAAGATGGAGGTCCCCGGCAGCGCCCGCGGCTACCTGATGAAGACGTCGACGATCGAGCTGCTCGATCGCCCGGACGGCGACGTGATCTTCACGCTGAGGATGCTGGAGGGGACGGCCCAGCTCTTCTGGAGCACCGAGGCCAAGTCCGGGTTCGTCCACCTGATGTCGCGGGGCGACCTCACGATCGACGCCTGGGCGCGCCTCAAGGATCTGGAGCCGCTGAAGAAGGGCGAGATCATGGATCAGTACATCCCGCCGACGACCGCGGTGGCCGGCGCGCAGCTCGCGCTCGACAAGGCGCCGCCGATCGTGAAGGCGACGCGGGCGATCCCGGTCCGCGCGCGGCGCGACGTGAAGGAGAAGCCGGTCGGCGAGATCGAGGCCGGCGCCGAGATCTACCTGCTCGAGACGGTGGCGGGCTGGACGAACGTGCTCCCGAAGGCGCTCGGGATGACGCCGCCGGACGAGGGCGGCTTCTGGATCCCCGCCGCCGAGACGCCGAAGTAGCGAGGGCGCGCAGGCCCGCCGCGGCGCGCGGCGGGCCCCGCCGGACGACGCGGCGCAGCGCGGTCGGGGTCGCCGTGGCGCTCTGTTCGAGGGGCTCAAGTCTCGAGGGCCCCGCTGCCCGACGCGACTAGGATGGCGCGCATGAGCAGATCGCCGTTTCGTTCCCGGCGGCCTCGCATCGGCGCCGCCGTCGGGGTGATCGCAGCCTCGTCGACCCTCCTCGGCAACGCCGCCGCGCAGGTCGCGCCCGTGGTGCTCCCGCACGCGGCGGGCCAGCAAGCGCTCGCCGTTCGCGTCGATCCGGGCGGGATCACCGCCCGCGCCTGTCCTGCTGCTGCCGCGTGCGCGCCCGACGGCGGCAAGGTCCTCGCCGTGCCCTCCGAGGTCGCGCCGCTGCTCGGCAGCGCGCGCGTCGTGCCGATCACGCTGCCCGGCGGCAAGCACCTCGCGAAGATCGAGGCGCCCGCCGCGGGCAAGCCCGCTCCCGCGAGCGCGCCGGGCGCCGGAAGCGGCAGCTGGGCGATGCTGCTCGCGGCGCCGCTCGCGGGGAAGGGGACGGAGCCGATCGTGCTCTGGAGCGGCTGGACGGGCGTCGCGACCGGCGAGCACGGCGAGGGGCGGAGCGACGCCGTGGTCGTGGAGCCGCTCGGCAGCGGCAGCCGCGTGCTCGTCGGGCAGCTGCGCGAGGACGTGACGATCTGCGGGCGACCGGCGCTGGTCGGAGCGAGCGAGGTCGATCCGCGGACGATGACGCTCCTGAAGGGGGCGAGCTTCCAGAACCTCCCGGCCGAAGAGCGCCGCGCCGCGGGCAAGCTGGCCGCGGAGCGCCGCGAGGCCGACGCGACGGCGCCCGCCTTCCAGCTGCTGCGCCCGACCGCGGCCTCGAGCGCGGTCGGCAAGCGCTTCGCGGAGATCGCCGACGGCGACCCGAACACCGCGTGGTCCGAGGGCAAGGCGGGCGCGGGCCGGGGCGAGTTCGTGTCGTTCTCGTCGGCGGACGAGGTCGGGATCACGGGGCTCGGCCTGCGCATCAAGCCGCCCGACGGCGTGGAGGGCGGCGCCGCGCCGCGCACGCTCTTCGTGGCGACGCCCGATCGGCTCTTCCAGGTGAGCCTGCCCGAGGACGCGTGGCTCAAGGAGTCCGCCGGCTACGAGGTGAAGCTCCCCGAGGAGATCAGGGCCTCGTGCCTCGCCGTCGTCCTCGACGAGGCGTACGCGCCGCGAGGCGCGGGGGATCGCGGCGCGCCGTCCGCTCCGGAGGTGCGCGTCACGATCGCCGAGGTCACGGCGCGCACGGCGTTCGACGACCAGGGCCCGGGGACGCTCGTGGGCGCGCTCGCGGGCGGCGGCGAGCGATCCAGGGCGGCGGCGGCGCTGCTCGCGCGCAGCGGACCGGAGGCGATCGACGCGGCGATCGCCGGCTACGACAAGCTCGACGCGGCGGGCAGGCAGCTCGCCCGCGGCGTGATCGACGCGGCGCCGTGCGCGGCGCAGATCCCGTTCCTCACCGCGCGGCTCGCGTCCGGCGCGTCGGCCGCCGCGCGGCCCACGTCCGGCGCGGCGGCGGCCGCGCCTGCGCGCGCCCCCCGCGCGGCGGCGCCCGAGCCGGATCCCGAGCTCCACCACGCGCGCGATCGCATCCGCCGCTGCGGGCGCGCGGCCGCGCCGGCGCTGGCGGAGATCGTGAAGGGGGGCGGATCCGCGGCCAAGGTGGCCGCGGCGCGGGAGCTCGCGCTCGTGGCGCCGGCGGAGGCGATCCCGGCGCTGCTCGACGCCCTCCCCGGGGCGCGCGGCGCGACGCGGCGGGATCTCAGGGCCGCGCTCGCGCTGGCGGCGCGGAGCCAGCGGGCCGCTCCCGTCGTCGAGGAGGAGGTGCAGAACGAAAGGCTCCGCGCCCGTCCGGAGGACACGCAGCTCGATCTGCTGCGCGCGCTCGGGCCGGCGCTCGGGCGGGTGCGAGGCGGCGGCGCGGCGTTCCAGGCGCTCGCCTCCGCGGCTTCCGCGCCCTTCGCGCGGCGTTACCTGCTCCAGGCGCCGGCCGCGGCGCTCGCCCGCGCCGGCGAGGCGCAGGCCGAGGCGTACCTCCGCGCGTCGCTCCGGAAGGACGCGGACCCGCACGTGCGCCTCCGCGCCGCCGAGGTCGCGGCGGAGGTGCCGGCCCTCGCGCCGGACCTGCTCGCGGCGGCCTCCGATCCGGACGTGCGCGTGCGCGAGGCGGCGATCGTGGCGCTCTCGCGCGCGGCCTCCGCCGGCGCGAAGCTGCCCGCGGGCGCGGCCGAGGCGCTCGCGGCGCGGCTCGCCTCGGACCCGTGGACGTTCGTCCGCGGCGGCGCCGCGCTCGCGATCGGCGCGATGCCGGCGACGCCGGCGGGCGACCGGGCGCTCGTCGGGGCGCTCGCCGACCGAACGCCCGAGGTGCGCCGGCACGCGCTCGACGGCCTCGGCGCGCACAGGGCGACCGCGCACATCGAGGCCGTGCGCGACCGGGCGGAGGACAAGGCGGAGGACGTCGAGGTGCGCGCGCGCGCGATCCTCGCGCTCGGGGCGATGTGCGACGCGAGCTCGGTCGACCTGTGGACGCGGCTCGCGCTCCGGGCGAAGGCGCCGATCGGCGAGCACGATCAGCGGCTCGGCTCGGCGGCGCTCGCGGCGCTCGGGTCGGTGCACCCGGCGGATCTGCCCGCGCGCCTCAGGCCGCTGCTCGACAAGGACACGCCGCACGGCCTGCGCGAGGCGGCGAGGGCCGCGCTCTCCGCGGCGCCGCAGTGCCGCCGGTGAGCCGCGCCGCGCGGCCGGGCTTCCCCCGCGAGGTCGTCGAGCGCGCCCGCTGAGCGGCTCACCTCACGCCGCGGCCGGTCCGCCGCGGCAGCACGGCGCGGGCGCGCGCGAGCCACTCCGCGAGCGAGGCGGCGTCCTGGGGCACGGCGTCGAGGTCGGCGTCCTCCGCGACGCGCACCAACGCGGCGCCGTCGCCGGGCATCATGCCTTTCGCCGCGAGCATCGCCTGCGCCCGGAGCGGCGACAGCTCCTCGGTCGCCTTCTCGCCGAGGAGCGCGAGGATCCAGCCCTCGAGCGCCGGCACGGCCACGCCGCCGATCACCTCGGGCGGCGAGGACAGGCTCGACGAGACGCGCCGGATGCCCTCCGCGATCGCCTCGCGGCGCGCCGGATCGCGGTCGATGTCGCGGGAGAACGCGAGGACGTCGCACCCTGCCTCCTTCGCGTCGATGGCCGCGCCGAGCACGTGGCGCGTGTCCTCGTGGGCCGCGCCGCGCGCCTGGTACTTCCGGATGCTCTTCCACTCGCGGGCGCCGCCGACGACCCACCCGTTCGGCTGCACGCGCGAGAGCAGCGTGAAGAGCACGCCGGGGTGCTTGTCCGACTGGTAGGCCGGGGCTCCGGCGCGGCTGCCGAGCTCGTTCTCGCCCTCGCCGACGAGGAAGACCCGGGCCTTCTCGAGCGGCTTCATCACGGCCGCGGGCCTCCTCCGAGGAGCGGCGCCTCGTCCGCGCCGTTGGCGTAGCTGAGCCAGAGCTCGCCGAGCGCGTACACCCTCGCCCGGTCCTCGAAGCCCGGCGTGTCCAGGATGCGCGTGGCCCTCATCCCCTGCTCGCCCGCGCGCGTCACGACCGTGACCTCCTCGGGCTGGAGCTCGTTCACGACGAGCGGGCTGTGCGTCGCGAGGAGGACCTGCGTCTTCTCGGAGACGATGCGCAGCGCGCGCATGACGTCGGCGATGCGCGCGGGGTGGAGCCCGTGCTCGGGCTCCTCGACGAGGAGCAGGGGCATCGGATCGAGGTGCGGCAGCGCCGCGAAGGCGAGATAGTAGAGCATCCCCTCGCTCATCAGCGCCGCCGGCACGACGGCGCCGCCTTCGAGCTTCACGCCGATGGCCTTCGTGGTGGAGCTCGGGTTGGCGAGGTGGATGCTCCTCACGCTGGGAAAGAGGCGGGTGAGCTCCTCGTTCAGCTCGATGTAGGCCGACAGGTCGCGGCTGATGACGGCATCGTAGAGGGCCGGCAGGCCGGTGCCGCGCTCGTCGGCGAAGCAGAGCGGCCGCCCGTCGGGGATGAGCGGGTGCGGGGCCCTCAGCGCGTCCGGGTCGAGGCGGAGCATCTGCGTGCCGCGCAGCGCCTGGACGATGTCCGGGGCGGGGCGTTCAGGGCTCGGCCCGCCGTTCGCGCCGTCGTCCTCGTCGGCGTCGTCGAGCAAGGAGGGGGGCTCCAGATCTCTGGGGAACGACGTCGAGCGGACCCGCCCTGCGGCGTCGAGCTCCACGCGCCACGTCGTGCTCGCCGCCGACACCTCGAACACGGCGCCGCCGTGGGCCTTGCTCGCCGGGGCGCCGCGCCCGAGCGGGTCCGGCGCCGGCGCCCCGAGCGCCCGCTCGAGGACGGAGGAGAGGGTCCGGAGCGCGCGCAGCACGGTGCTCTTGCCGCTGTCGTTGGGCCCGATGAGCGCGTGCAGCGGCGTGAGCTCCAGGGTCGTATCCTGGATGCAGCCGTAGCCCTGGATGCGGAGCTGCTCGACGTAGGGTCGGTCCATCGACGTCGACGCCAGCATACCCGCGGGCGCGCTGGCAAGGAACTTGGCCCGTCGTCGCCGGCCCCTCTACGCCGCGATCATGCGCCGCCTCCCGTCGATCGCGCTCCTCTTCGTCGCGCTGGCCGTCCCCCTGGCCAGCGGCCTCGGCGCGAGGCCCGCCAGCGCCAGCGTCGCCCATGAGTCGCCCTACACATTCGAGCAGACCTTCGGCACGGCGCTGCGCCTCGTGCGCGTCGATCTCGGCTTCAAGATCGTCGAGAAGGACGTCTCCAACGGCTACTTGCTCTTCGAGTACAGGAGCCCGGAGAGCGGCGGCAGGGTGACGCAGGGCGCGATAGAGGTCGTGAACGGCCGCTCCGGCGTGCACGTCGCCGTGCAGCTCCCCGCGATGCCGCAGTACCACGAGCAGGTGCTCCTCGACGCCCTCGTGAAGAAGCTCGCCTCCGAGCACGGCGATCCGCCGAAGAAGGCGCCGCCGCCGCCCGTGGACGCGGGGGCCCCGCCGCCCGTGGACGCGGGCGCTCCTTCCGGGTGAGCGCAGCTCGCCGGCGCGCCGCCCCGGCCGGGCAGCGCTCGGCGCGCGCCTAGCCGCTGCGCCGCACGTACTCGAAGTCGACGGGCTTGCCCTTGAGCCCCTTCGCCGGCGCCGCGATCCAGTTCGCCATCTGCTTCGGATCGAACACCGGCTTCTCCATCAGGCTCCTCACGTAGGCCTCGTCGCTCGCGGTCGGCAGCCACGCGTCGCGCCGGTGCTCCCACGCCTCCTTCGAGAGCGGGTTGCCGTCGACGTCGAAGTGGAGCCCCGCGTAGATCCCCGAGCTCCGGTGGAAGCGCCGGCTCGGCAGCCGCAGCCTGAACGGCACGCCCGCCTCCTCGATCACCCGGTTCATCTTGTCGAGCCCGCGCTGCGAGTCGCTCACGTACTCGTCGCGCAGCACCTCGTTCATCGCGTTCCGGAGCGGCACCTCCTCGCGCCGCCACCCGGACACCGCGCCGCCCGCCCCCGCCACGGGCACGTCGAGCGCGTAAGCGCCGTCGATCGCCCGGTGATCCTCGTACGACTCCTCCTTCGCTCGGCCCTTCACGCTCGAGGCGAAGAACGACGCGGCGTTCGAGGAGATCTCCCCGCCGAAGAGATCGAGCGACACCGAGTACCAGAGGTTCAGGTACTTCTGCATCGTCGGCAGATCGACGCCGCCCTCGGCGCGCGCGTCCTCGTTCTTGTTGCGCTTCATCAGCTCGCACGTCCGCTGGACGATGCGGAGCAGGCCCGTCTCGCCGACGAACATGTGGTGCGCCTCCTCGGTCAGCATGAACCGCGTCGTGCGCGACAGCGGATCGAAGCCGCTCTCGGCGAGCGCGAGCAGCTGGTACTTGCCGTCGCGATCCGTGAAGTAGGTGAACATGAAGAACGAGAGCCAGTTCGTGCACGGCTCGTTGAAGGCGCCCAGGATCCGCGGCTTGTCCGGGTCGCCGCTCCGCCGCTCCAGGAGCGCCTCCGCCTCCTCCCGGCCGTCGCGGCCGAAGTGGCTTTGCAGGAGGTACACCATCGCCCAGAGGTGCCGCCCCTCCTCGACGTTCACCTGGAACAGGTTCCGCAGGTCGTAGACGCTCGGGCAGCTCTGGCCGAGCAGCCGCTGCTGCTCCACGCTCGCCGGCTCCGTGTCCCCCTGCGTCACCACCAGCCGGCGCAGCATGTTCCGAAGCTCCCCGGGCACCTCCTGCCACACCGGCTCGCCCAGGTGATCGCCGAAGCCGATCTTCCGATCGGGCACCCGATCCGCGAGGAAGATGCCCCAGCGGTACTCGGGCATCTTCACGTAGTCGAAGTGCGCCCACCCCTCGTGATCGACGCTGATCGCCGTGCGCAGGTAGATGTCGTCCGCCTGGAAGCCCACGGGCCCCGTCTCCCGCCACCAGTCGATGAACTTCGGCTGCCACGCCTCGAGGGCGCGCTGGAGCTTCTTGTCCGACGCGAGGTCGACGTTGTTCGGGATCCTCTCCGAGTTGATGACTGCGCTCACGTCCGCCTCCAGTCGAATTCGGGTCGCTCCGGGCGCCCGTACATGGTCAGCGCGCCCCGCTGGCCCACCGCGTTGGGGCGCTGGAAGATCCAGTTCTGCCAGGCCGACAGCCGCGAGAAGATCTTCGTCTCCATCGTCTCCGGCCCGCAGAAGCGCAGGCTCGCCTCCATCCCGGTGAGCGCGTCGGGCGACAGGCTCACGCGCTCCTCGATCGCGAGCCGCACCTCGTCGTCCCAGTCCATCGCGTCCGGCGCGAAGGTGCAGAGGCCCTCCTCCAGCGCCTCCTCGG